>JAFQOB010000270.1 GCA_017395725.1 Clostridia bacterium | reverse complement strand
TTGTAGCATTGGGAGAAGATGCGTACGCTATGATAGGCAAAGAGCCTACGGGAGTAAAAGCAGTAAAACCCATAAAAGACGGCGTAATTTCGGAATTTGATATAACGGTTGCTATGCTTCACGGTTTTTTTGTTAAGGCTTCGGGCAAAGGAAGCCTTAACAGACCGAATGTTGTTTTAACAGTATCAAACAGCATTACCGAGGTTGAAAAAAGAGCCCTTGAGGAAGCATCACTTGAAGCAGGGGCAAGAAGTGTTGCGATACTTCCCTCACCCTATGCGGCGGCAATGGGGGCTGAGCTTCCCATAGAAGAGCCAAGAGGCAGTATGATAGTAAATATCGGCGGCGGAACTACAGACGTTGCAGTAATGAGCCTCGGCGGAATAATAACGAGCAATTCCGTAAGAGTCGGCGGTGACGAGATAGACGAAGCTATTGCGGCATACTTAAAGAGAAAATATAACCTTATAGTAACTCTTACCGATGCCGAAGAATTAAAAAGAACACTTGGTACCCTTTCACTAACAGGCGAAGAAAAGACACAGGAAGTATACGGACGAGATGCCGTAAGCGGTCTTCCGTTAACAGTAACAATAAAGAATACCGAACTGAAAGAGCCTATAGAAGAGCCACTTTCAAAAATCACCGATTGCATAAAGGCGACTTTAGAGAAACTTCACCCCGAGTTATCGGCTGATATTTACGAATATGGCTTGACCCTTTCAGGCGGCGGTGCTTTAATTGACGGAATAAAAGAATATTATTCGAAGATGTTTGGATTTGAAATTAAAATAGCACCAAATCCCCTTGATTGCTGTGTAGTGGGAATACAGAAGATAATAGACCTCTTCCCCGATGCCATAAGCTTCAACGAAAAATAAACACAGGAGAAAACGACATTGAAAAATCTGTTTCAAAACAAATTTATGATAGTGCTGATAGTAATAGCCATATTACTTGTAGGTACGACGTCTTTTATATCCGCATTGGGTTACACGTCTTATGTCAGAAATGCCATAGGCATTTTTCTCACGCCGGTACAAAAGGGACTAAAATTTGTTTTTGACGGTTTTGAGGATATTTTTTCTTCAAAGGAAAAATATGAAGATTTAAGAAAAGAAAACGAAGAACTGAAACAACAGTTAGCAAAAAACGAAGAAGAATTAGCCAATGCAAAACTTGCCTTACAAGAGAACGAATCATTAAAAGAGTTTTTCGGTATAAAGGAAGAACATATCGACTGTAAGTTTGAAAACGCTAAAATTACGGGCCGTCAGTCAACTACGTATAACGTTCTTTATACAATAGACAAAGGAACGTATCACGGAATAACCCCCGGTATGCCTGTTATAGACAAGTACGGCGTTTTAGGTTGCGTAAGCGAGGTAGGACTGACCTGGGCAAAGGTTACGTGTATAACCGAGCCCGACGTTTCTCTTGGCGCCACAGTTGAAAGAAACGGAGAAAGCGGTATATGCTCGGGAACCTTTGCGGCATCAAAAAAAGGTTTCTGTGTGCTTTCATATTTGAATAAGACAACAAGCATTGAGACAGGGGACAGAATAGTAACCTCAGACGAAAGCTCAATGTTTCCAAAGGGATTATTGATAGGAACGGTAGAATCTATAGAAACAGACTCTCTCACCAGAGAAAGAATTGCATACGTAAAACCTGCGGCGGACTTGGAAAATGCAAACAGTGTTATGGTAATAACAGAATTTGAGGCTGCTTATGAATAATAAAAGCTCTTTTTTGTCAATTACACTGGACGTGGTTATATACGGAATACTGGGGGCATTTCTTGCAGTACTGCAGACTACCCTTATGCCTCGTTTGTCGGTGTTTTACGCAGTAGCCGATATAATAATAGGGGCTGTTTGCTGTATAGGCATATATAGGGGCGAAAAAACAGCGGCAATTTTTGGTTTATGGGCAGGACTTTGCGCAGAGGCTTTGGGAAGTACTGATATATCCCTCCTTCCGTTTTTTTATACGTTAGTGGGATACGTGTGCGGAAGAATAGGCTTTAACGCAAAAAATAATGCTCGTTTTGCGGCATTTCTTGTTACCCTGCCATTGCTGTGCCTTTCGAGAACAGCGTTTTCCCTTATTTTCCACTTGATAAGATATTTTGAAAGCATTGATTTCAAGATGCTTTTTCTCTATACTCTTTTACCCGAATTTATATATACACTGATTGTGTGTATTCCTGTATTTATTTTGGTAAAAGTATTTGAATTTCCCTTATACATATTAAGAAAGAGAGGCGGTTTGTATTGAAAAGGACAGGCAGACATCATTTTAGATACATAATACTCGCTTCCCTTTTTGTTTTGATATGTGCATTTTTTATTGGAAGAATAGTATATCTGCAAATAACTGCTCCCGAGAAGGCTGACGAATCTGATTTGACAGTCAGAACGCTAACAGTAAAGGCATTACGCGGAGAGATATTTGACAGAAACGGAAAGCCCTTGGTATCAAATGAATATACGTATAACGTTTATCTTGACGGAGGAAGCTTCCCGAAGCTTGGTTATGCCATAAATAAAGAGCTTATATCCTTGATAGATATTCTGAAAGATTCTATTATAACCGACTATTTCCCCGTTCAGATAACAGAGGGATTAGTTGAATACAAGGCTTTTGAAAACAATAGCCAAAAAGAAAAAAGCTTTCATAAGATGTTAGACAGATATGCTTTATCAAGGGATACCGAAGCTATTGATTTTGTAAAATATTTAGAAAAACGCTATGGATTGGTTGACACAAAGGGAAGGCTTACTGTTGAAGAGGAATATTATCTTCCTGTTATGGCAGTACGCTACGAATCAGAAAGACTGAATTTCAGTTCTCTCAATCCCTTTACCATAGCTTATGATATTTCAAGCACTCAGTTAACGGCAATTGAAGAAGCAAACTTAGCCGGAGTATCTATTGAAAAAAAGGCTGAAAGAATATACAACTATCCTTTTTATGCAAGTCATATTTTGGGCAGAACCGGAAAGATACCCTCGGAGAAGCTTAATTATTATACAAGCAAAGGCTACCCAATGGACGCTATAGTAGGTATAGACGGAGCAGAAGAAGCTTTTGAAGAGTATTTAAGGGGACAAGACGGAATACTTGTTATAGTAGAAGACAAGAACGGAAACAGAGTAGACGAGTATTACAAGAAAGAACCCGTTCCGGGCAAAGACGTTTATCTTACGATAGACATAGATATGCAGATTACCGCCGAGGACGCGTTGGCGTATAACATACAGTACATAAGAAATAAAGCCAATGAAAAGATTGCACAGGACACAGCAAAATATACTCTTCCCGACGGTACGCTGAGCCCTAACGCAAAGATATCCCAATATATAGGCGAAGACGTAAGCTCAGGAGCAGCCACCTTAGTTGACCCGTATACCGGAGAGGTTTTGGCGTTGGCTTCCAATCCGACTTTTGATTTAACGACTTACTTAAAAGAATATAACTCTTTGATGACTGCAAAAAATAATCCCCTCTTCAACAGAGCGCTGATGGGAACCTATGAACCGGGTTCAACTTTTAAAATAAGCGTTGCGGCGGCGGCTCTTGAATACGGGGTTATAAACAGAAACACAACAATTTTTGACAGCGGCGTATATAGATATTACAATGACTTTCAGCCGCACTGTTGGATATATACCTCTTACGGTTACGGTCACGGAAATGTTAATGTAATATCAGCGATACAGAATTCGTGTAACTACTTCTTTTATGACGTGGGCAGACAGTTGACTATTGAAAGATTAAATAAATACTGTAAATCTTTAGGTCTGGGCGAATTAACCGGAATAGAGATTCCCGAATCGGCAGGAATATTGGCAGGCCCCGAGTACAGCTCTTCTGTTAATAAGATATGGGTACCCGGAGACACAATACAAGCATCTATCGGTCAGTCAGACAACACCTTTACACCAATGCAAATATCAATGTATCTTTCAACCCTTATCAACGGAGGAACAAGATACCAAGCCCACATATTACATTCGGTACGCGAATACGGCACAGGCAAGATTATTCACGAACCTACGTCAAAAGTTTTAAATACTGTTCAGCTTTCCGAGGAGAATTTACAAACCTTAAAACTGGGAATGAGAAACGTTATGGAAAACGGAACGGCAGCCTCGGTATTTGCCGATTACCCAATAGAGCTTGGCGGAAAGACGGGAACAGCACAGGTCGGAAAGACAAGGAGTAACAACGGTATTTTTATGGCATTCGCACCTTATGACAAGCCGGAGATAGTAGCCACTTGCATAATTGAGCAGGCAGGCGGAAGTAACGACTGTGGTGTAACGCTACGAAGAATGTTTAATAAGTATTTTGATATAAACGAATAACAAAAAAGTAATCAAGGAGTAACAATATGAAAAGACTGATTTTTTTAATATTAGTCGTTATAATAACCGCCTCGTGCTTTTCTTGCGGCGCAAAACTGCCCGAAACAGGAGAGTTTGAGTGTGAATTTGATACGGAAAACAAGACGGCAACAATAACCAAGTATAACGGCAAGGAAGAAAGTGTTACAATTCCCGAAAAGTTTGATGATTATACAGTTATTGAAATCGGCAGAAACGCTTTTAAAGAAAACTATGATATATCCGAAGTAACCTTTCCGGAAAGTTTGAAAAGAATCGGTCAGTCAGCCTTTGAGCTTTGCATAAGCTTAAAAGAAGTAAAATTTCCCGAAGCTCTTGAGACCATAGGAAATACTGCTTTTGCAAACTGTCGCGGACTTGAAAAAGCACTTCTTTCGAGCAACGTAAATACAATTGGTATATGTGCTTTTACGGGTTGTACGGCTCTTGAAATTATTGATATAAGTAAAAACAATACTAATTACAGTGTTATCGAAAACGTTTTGTTTGACAAGGATTCTACAGAGCTAATTCAATACCCCTTAGGTAAAAAAAGTGATAGCTATGAGATACCGAACAACGTAACTTCTATTGCAAGCTATGCATTCGAAAAAGCACAGTACCTTGAAAAAGTAATCTGCCCCGAAGCTTTAAAGAATGTAGGCAGTTATGCATTTCAAGCATCAAGCATAAAAGAAATAAGCTTTAAGAATAACCTTGAAGAGATTGGAAGTTTTGCATTTAACGAATCAAAGCTTACGTCTATCGAGCTTGGTAATTCAGTAAAAAAGATAGGCGAATCAGCATTTGCATGGTGCACAGCACTTGAAAGCATAACATTTCCGGAAACAGTAGAAGAAATAGGCATTTCAGCATTCTATATGTGCACGTCAATCAGCGAATATACGGTTATAGATAACAATAAAAACTATACGTCAGACGCACGCGGCGTATTGTTTAATAAGGATAAGACGACACTTATTTACTATCCTATTGCAAATACAGAAACGGAATACACGATTCCTAATACGGTAACAGAAATATCAGCAAATGCATTCTCACCCTGTTTGAAGCTAACAAAGGTAACAGTTCCCGATTCAGTTGAAAGAATAGGCGACCAAGCATTCGCGCAATGCACAAACTTAAAAGATATAGTATACGAAGGAACGAAACCTGAAAACATTGCCGAAAACGCATTTGATAAATAATGATTCGGGAGGCAACGCCCTCCCGTTCATATTTTGTTTACACTTTTCTTTTGATGTCTTATTGACATAAAAAACATATTGTGATATAATGCTAAAAGCCGATTGAAAAAAGCAATCGGGCCATTAGCTCAGTTGGTTAGAGCTACCGGCTCATAACCGGTTGGTCCGGGGTTCGAGTCCCTGATGGCCCACCAAAACAAAAATCCGTTCTCTTTCGAGAACGGATTTTTGTTTTGTATTATTCATTTTTCATTATTCAATATTCATCATTCATTTAAAAGTGGTATGCTCTGCTTTT
>JAFQOB010000269.1 GCA_017395725.1 Clostridia bacterium | reverse complement strand
CACCGTTTTGCTTGAGGGCGTTCAATTCGTTCAGCAAAGCATCAACGGTCCTTGATTTTTCAACAATGGTTATCTCCGCTTGATGCGAGGTATTGGTGGAGCCGCTGTCAACGGTCAAGACCGCGATGCCGAAGATCCTATGAAATATACTTTGCTTTTTGTTGATGGCGTGGACTTTCCTATAATCCAAAACAGAGCGTTTTCTGAAAAAGACACCTCTGTTGCATTTGATCTCCGTCGGTGTCAGCTCATATCCCGAGGTCTTGTAATACAGGATCCTGTAAGCGATAAGGCAAGAATAGATCACGGCGAACGAGATCGCAAAAACGGGAATTGCCGCCGCAATATCTTCTGCCTTGGTTTCCTCCCCGAAGAAAAAATCTTCAAGGAAGATAAAAAGGATCACAAGACTACCGAAGAGATCTGACAGCAATGCGGAATATATATATCCTTTGTCAAACCTCTTCATTCTTCAGTTCCTCAATTCTAATTTCAAGATTACGCTCAAGCTCGTCAATCATTTTGTCAGCTTCATCGGTGGTAAGAGTAGAAATATCAAAATTAGAACCCGCCGTTGATATAGTAACACCGCTAAGCTTTAACATCATCATAAGCGGACCTTGCGTTCTGTGAAGGTCCTGAATTTGACAAACGGGAATCACAACTCTTCTCTTAAAAATCACACCCTGCTTTACAATAATCCTTTTATCGTCATAGCCCCAAGCATACATTTTATAACGCAGTGCCGGAATAATTAAAGTAACGGCAAGAAGTAAAACAACAGGTATTCCTACGCCCAACAAAACGGCAGTAGTTACGTCCTTCGTCGCCCCCGCTGCACCCAGAATTGCAACCGTACTTGTAAAGACACCAACCAATGCCAACGAAACAACAGCTGCACGAATATACCATAACTTAAGTACACTCTTGTCTAATTTTCTCAGTTCCATACTTATCCCTCCAAAAATCCCTATATATTACCTATCAATCTAAAATAACGGACTTTTTCTTGCCTTTTTTATTTCTTGGATACTCTCTGATACGAATTACAAAATCAAGGTTAAGTGCTTCAAGCTTACCGTCTTTTTCAACTAATATTGCTCCGTCAGTAACCTCCTTAATGATACCTTCATATTGGTGATTGCCGTCAAAAGATGAAATAAGGCACTCTTTATCAATAAATTTTTTTGCAAGTTCTTTCATTTCTGTATTGCCCTCCATTTTTCTTTTCTCAATTATTTTCTTAGCGATTGCTGCTTTTCTGTTGCGAAACATAATAAATATGATAATCCACAGCATAATTATCGGTATGTATGTTGATGGATTCAAACTATCACCTCGCTAACCTTACTTGGCTTCGGTATCTTGATATTTCAAATTTATAGCACCTATGCCGCCGTTAATCTCTATGGTATTCTTTCCTTTTCCTTGACCCTTGATATTGGATACACCGGTACCGTCAACAGTAATATTACCTATACCCTTTTCTATATCAAGCCTATAATCGTCTTTATTACCGATTACAGTTATGTTAGATTCTCCGATACCTAAATCAAATTCACTCTCACCCGTAAGCACAGAAGTCAGATTCAACTGACCGACACCCATTTCTAAGTCAAGATTGCGGAGTGCACCATTTGATATAGTAATCTTTCCGGCACCGCCGTCGATATCAGCCTCGTTGGCAGCAATAAGATTCTCAATTATAACCTCTCCTGCTCCAAGCTCAAAATCAAGCTTTTTCGCCGACAATTTTTCAACCGTCAATCTTCCCGCACCGGTAATGAGCTTTACATTATCAAACTCCGTCTTTTCAGGAATAAAAATTGTAAGCTTTGCCCCGTTATATGAGCCGAAATTCTTGCTTTTCTCTTCAAGAGTAAGAGTGCCGTTCTTTTCTTTCACCTTTAAGTTTTTTAAATTACTTTCTACCGATAGCTCGTCGCCCTCTTTTATGTATAAATCTGCAGCATTAATTTCAATCTTCAGCTTGTTTATATCAGAGGTAATTGAATATGTTTTAATATCATCGGTAGCTTCGTTATCTTCTGAAAATAATCCGCCTAATAACCCTATCGCATTAAATATGCCGCCCACAATGGCAACCGTAAGGGCTATTGCAAAAGCAATAGCTATATACTTAACTACTTTTTGAAAATCGGTCATTTTATTTCAACGCCTCCAAACATACAGGTACCGTTTACGTAAATCGTAGGCGCACCGTTGTGTACAGAGGTTTTATTTGATATCCCCCCAAAGATACAGTTAGAATTAACCTTTACGTTAACGTTATCTGAAACGAGTATATCAATTCCACCAAAAATTGCAGATACCTGAATAGCACAATCCTTTTCAATAACAGCGTTTCTCAGGTCGCACTCAACTCCGCCGAAAACAGCCGTAAGCTCTGCACCCTCAAAAATTTCACCGTCATAGTTCAAATCGCAGCCCGAAAAAGTAGCGCAACCCGCTTTCACCTCTCCGCCGTTTTTCTTGATTCTTGCTATTATTTCATTAGCTTTGTTTCCAAAAAGACCGTTAAAAATCAGCTTCAAGCCGATAAGCACGATAATTGCCGGTACAAGCAATTTCCACAACATTGAGAAGCTCAATATATCTTGACAGCATAACAGCAAAAATACGCCAATTGCAAGACCTATGATATTGCCTGTCTTTTCTCTATCGGTAAAAAGTCCTACGGCACAGGGGACAATAATAAACAACGTCCACCAGCCGTCAAAAAACACGTCAATATTTGTTATGTTTAATGCATTAAGTGCAAATATGGCACCAACTGCAATAAGAACAATTCCCCAAATAACACTGCTAAATTTTTTCATTTTATTATCCCTCTTTCAAATTATTATAAAAAGTAATGTATATTCAATTATATTTCGCTTGAATACCACTTCATAAAGACAGTAAGGTTTTCTTCGCTAACATAATTTCTGTCATTTTTTAAAAGATAAAGCATACGCTCGTCGTCATCATTTTTATCTTTTTTGGCTTCCATACCTTTTGTAAGCATATTTATCATAAATTTATTGACTCCGCGCAACCTGGTCTTATCCATACCGCCCTGAACGGTGAAAAGCGATGTTGCTTCTGGAATAGCGTTGGCCTTACGAACTTCAGCAAGAGCAGTCCCCGTATCACAAAGTCCAACTGCGCAAACGGCAGATATCTTATATTTTTTCGCCGCCTTTTTATATCCTTTTATACTGTTTGCAAAAAGCCACCCAAGATAAATAATTTCAGTTCCGCACGGTAATTCCTTTGCAGCTTCATTCAAAGTATATACACGTAAACCTGTTTTTCCAGCCAATATTTTTGCATATTCGGCTGTGTGGCCTGTGTTAGACGTATAAACAATAGCCTTCATTTTTTTCAACCTCTCTTCGCAGTAAAACATCTACTCTTTTTAATAAAAAGCACGTAAATTCAGCCTTATTTTGACTTGTTTTACGCTTACATTATAATACAAATTTTTTTAAAAGTAAAGTATATTTAATATGGTTATAGAACAAAAAACACAAAAAAACTGCCCCGATTTCTCGGAGCAGCTTTTTATATGCTATTAGTTATTGCCGTAAACTTCAGCAAGTTTCTTCAAGTGTTCGTACTTTTCCTTAGCCTTAACTTCAGCGTTAGCGAAGAGCTCTTCTGCTCTTTCGGGGAACTGCTGAGCAAGACGGCTGTAACGAGTTTCACTTGTAATGAACTCTTTGTAGTCAGCTGTGGGTTCCTTGCTGTCAATTGTCAAAGGATTCTTTCCTTCAGCCTTGAGAGCAGGATTGTAACGGAACATCTGCCAGTAACCTGCATCAACTGCACGCTTCATTTCAACCTGACAGTTAGCCATTGTGCCCTTAATTCCGTGCATTTCACAAGGAGCGTAACCGATTACGATAGAAGGACCGGGATATGCTTCAGCTTCTGCAAGAGCCTTGAGAGTCTGGTTCATATCAGCACCCATAGCGATCTGTGCTACGTATACGTAACCGTAAGACATAGCGATCTGTGCAAGGTCTTTCTTGCCGATTGCCTTACCTGCAGCAGCGAACTGTGCAACCTGACCAATCTGAGAAGCCTTAGAAGCCTGACCACCTGTGTTGGAGTAAACTTCAGTATCGAATACCATAATGTTTACGTCTTCACCGGAAGCGATTACGTGGTCGAGACCGCCGAAGCCGATATCGTATGCCCAACCGTCACCACCGAAGATCCATACGGACTTCTTGGAGAGGTATGTCTTTTCTGCAAGAATCTTAGCCTTGAGTTCGCTTTCGCAAGGACAAGCTTCGAGCATTGCAACGAGAGCCTTTGTGGGTTCTTCGTTATCCTTGCTGCTGTCCTTAGTAGCGAGGTACTTGTCGATTATAGCAAGCTTTTCTTCGTCCTTAACTTCTTCTCTGAGAGCTTCTACGTAACCGATAAGTCTGTCACGGATAGTCTTCTGACCGAGGTACATACCGAGACCGTGCTCAGCGTTGTCCTCGAACAAGGAGTT
>JAFQOB010000268.1 GCA_017395725.1 Clostridia bacterium | reverse complement strand
GTTATCGCTTCTACTGACGGTCCTATGGCTCAGACTAAAGAACACCTTCTCCTTGCTCGTCAGGTAGGCGTTCCTTACATCGTTGTATTCATGAACAAGACTGACCTTGTTGATGACGAAGAACTTCTCGAACTCGTTGAAATGGAAATCCGTGATCTCCTTTCTCAGTACGAATTCGACGGTGACAACACACCTATCATTCGTGGTTCTGCACGAGCTGCTCTTGAATCCACAAGCACAGACATCAACGCTCCTGAATATGCTCCTATCATTGAGCTTATGGCAGCAGTTGACGAATACATTCCTACTCCTGACAGACAGGCTGACCTTCCCTTCCTTATGCCTGTAGAAGACGTATTCTCTATCTCTGGTCGTGGTACTGTTGCTACAGGTAGAGTTGAACGTGGTACAGTTAAGGTTTCTGACACTGTTGAAATCGTTGGTCTCGCACCAGAAAACAAAACAACTGTTGTAACAGGTGTTGAAATGTTCCATAAGCTTCTTGATCAGGCAGAAGCAGGCGATAACATAGGTCTTCTCCTTCGTGGTATCGCAAAGAATGAAATCGAAAGAGGACAGGTTCTCTGTAAGCCCGGTTCTATCAAGCCTCACACTAAGTTCGTTGGTCAGGTTTATATCCTTACAGAAAAAGAAGGTGGACGTCAGAAACCCTTCTTCTCCGGTTACAGACCTCAGTTCTACCTCAGAACAACAGACGTTACCGGTGTTATCAGCCTTCCTGAAGGCGTTGAAATGTGCAAACCCGGTGATAACGTTGATATGACTGTTGAGCTTATCACTCCTGTTGCTATCGAAAAGGGTCTCCGTTTTGCTATCCGTGAAGGTGGTAGAACAGTTGGTTCCGGCGTTGTTTCCGAAATCATTGAATAATTTTAAACTGACAGTTTAATAATTATAAAAAGCAGGCAGAGTTTTTACTCTGTCTGTTTTTTACTTAATAATACTTGACAATTAGATATAACACGCATATAATAATAACAACAGCTTCGGGGCGGGGTGAAAGTCCCCACCGGCGGTACAGCCCGCGAGCCGTTTTCGTGTTTTAAGAAAACGGTTGATTTGGTGAAATTCCAGAGCCGACGGTTACAGTCCGGATGAAAGAAGAACGGTTATAATATTGTTATTGTGTTATAATTATGCTCCCCGTTTTTTTGCGGAGAGCATTTTATTTTTTATGTTTTTAGCGAGGTTATTATGAAAACAAATCAAATCAAGAAATTGACTGTACTGTCAATGATATGTGCGCTCGGTTTTATTGCAATCTTCTTTTTCAGATTTAACGTAGGTTTTTTGACTTTTGATTTTAAAGATGCAATTATGTCGGTCGGCGCATTTTTATATGGTCCTATAGCGGGACTTATCTGTAGTATTCTTGTTCCCATACTCGAATCTTTTACAGTTGGTGATACAGGTCCATACGGACTGATTATGGATATACTTTCAAGCGCATCGTTTCTCGTTCCTTGCGGTTTGGTTTATAAGTACAAGAGGTCTTTTTCGGGTGCGATATTTACGGCTGTAAGCTCTGTAGTATCTGTACTTATCGTTATGACACTTGCAAATATTATAATTACCCCTCTATATACGGGAGTGTCGAGAACAGACGTAGTGGGTATGATTCCCACTTTGTTGTTCCCGTTTAATTTGAGTAAGGTCTTGATGAATTCCGGTGTAATGCTTTTGATTTATAAGCCTGTTACCCAGATTCTTCGTAAAACTAGAATGCTTCCCGCGTCTAATAACGAAACGAATATGAAGAGCGCGAAGACGTTGTGGCTTGTAGTTGGTTCATTGGTTGTTCTTGCGGTAGGTTTGATTATAATAATTTACGGACTCGAAGGAAATTTTGATCTTTTTAGTGCAAATGGTTGACAAAATCCGACGTATCGTATATAATATTTACTGTCATTTTAATTGAATATCCCCTTATCAAGAGCGACGGAGGGACAGGCCCTGTGATGTCGCGGCAACCTGTAATTTAGTCAAGGTGCCAAATCCTGCGGAAATGTCCGAAAGATGAGGTTTTTATTTTGCCGCTTCTTTCGAGGCGGTTTTTGTT
>JAFQOB010000267.1 GCA_017395725.1 Clostridia bacterium | reverse complement strand
GGGAAGTGGCTTACACCTGTCTGGAACTCTTCAAAGGTTGCAGGCAGATAACCGTCTGCAAATAACTCTTCAAATGTATAGGACTTGTCAACTCTCCAGGTTGTCTTAATGTCAGATCTTGATGTATCAAATGCATTTGTCTGTTCAACACATTTTACAACACTTCTTCTTGTGTTAAGCGCCCCTGAGTTATTCTTTGTAACTGTGACGTCAACTACCATTCTTGCGTGAACCCAGTTATTAACGGTAATTATAGTATCACCGGGCTGCAATTTGGTGTATGCATCAAAAATAACGTCTTTACCGTTATTTTCGCAAACCTTCAATGTGGGAGTTTCCTGGTTTACAGGGTTTACGTCAACCTTGTAATCGCCGACCTTTATACCGTCAAAGCTTTCGCTTCCGGGATTAAGGCTGTAGGACCAACCGTCAATAATCATAACCTGCTGCAAAGCGTTAAGTATAGAAGAAACACACTGCGAACCGTGAACGTCATCCCAAGAAGTTGAGGGAGAAGTATATTTACCGTCTTTAAGTACTTTTTTGAAAAGTGCAACGTTTACCTGAGAGTTTGCATAGGGCTGACCGGTGTATTTAACACCTTCCTGGAAATCAAGGTTGATTCCCCAGTGTTCCCACTCTTCCTTAACACCAAAGGATTCACCGCATACCCATTCAACAGCTGCCTGTTCATACATATAATCAACAGCCGCTTTTCTCAAATCCTTGGGCAATTCAAACTCAATTGATTTATAGACTTTTGCTTTCATTTCATCTGTCAAATCGTGAATATGACCTTTAGGAGCTTCAGGAGTTTCGTCTTCTCCTGTGGACTCTTGAACGTTGGGAGTTTCCTCTCCGTTTGTGGAAGGTTTTTCCGAGTTACAGGAGATCAATGCCGAAACACAAAAAACCAAGGCCAATAATAGTAACAAAAGTTTTTTCATGCTAATTATCCTCCATAGCAATAAAAATATCATTATAAGAACAGAATATACAACTCTGCATTTTAGATTGTACAATGTTTTCAAAAAAATTTCAATAAACATTTAATGTTTTTATGGACAAAACAACTATAATGTTGTATAATGAGCTTAAGAGGTGAGACCAATGTTGTATTATAAGATAGTACCGAAATCACTGCCCAAAGTGAAATTCGCTCATTATTTTTCAAAAAAAGATTATAGTCAGGAATATTTCACTTCAAATTCCCAAATTGAACTTGTGTATGTAAAAAACGGATATTTTGACGTTGAAATATACGGAAAGCACGAAAGAGTACCACAGGGAAGCTTTTTGATTTTTTGCCGAAAAGCAGGACCGTCAATGTTCAAAGCAGAAAAAGGCGTAATTCATATGCACTATACCTGCGATATTGAACTTGATTACGATTGTGCTTTGACAGAGAATATAGCCGAATCCTTCAATTCAACAGAAAACGTATTACTTCTTCCCCTCTACCTTCCCCCGTCGGAAGAAACCAAGAGATTATCGAAGAAATTGATTCAAATAGTAAGCGACCATAACGCTACCGAAAGCAATTCGATCGCTTGTGCAATAACGGCATTAGGACTTTTGGGAGAAATATCCCAGATATGTAAAAGCACTCTTTTTGAGAAGAATGACATTTCTTCATCTATACTGTGCTATAAGGTTAAGAGATATATTTCTGCCAACATAACAAAGCCGTTTACACTAACCGACGTTGCACAAGAAATAGGAAAATCTCCCAATTATCTTAATTCAGTTTTCAGTAAGGTTGAGGGCACGTCGATTGGACAATATATTGCCCGCGAGAAGATTCATATGCTTATAGAACTGAAAAAGACTCGTGATATAACCTTTGACGATGCGTGTCGATGCGTCGGAATAACAGATATATCTTACGGTTATAGGTTATTTAAAAAGCATATCGGAACGACACCCAAGGTCTACTTTGAAAATCTAAAATACACTTGATTTTTTAATAGAAGTATTTATCAAAAAAACATAAAATCCCTTTCAGAAAAGGTCAAAATCTGAAAGGGATTTTTTATTATATTTTATTTTTTTACCGTAACGATAAAACCGTTCATATTATCCCCCGAAACAGAATATTCAAAGTCTTTTGGGACAGGAACGTTTACCGAATCTCCTTCAACATCTGCACTAACATAATAGATTTCATAGGAGTCTCCGTTTATTGATGTAAACTCGTAGTGTGTGTTATCAAAGGAAAAATCTTTTATAAAGGCAAGATATTCTTCCAGACAATAACCTTTAGAAGTCATAATTTCAGCGTGAGGAATTCCCACGTAACGAATATAGTAAGCAGAAGAATAATTAACGTCAGTTGTGTCAATCTTATTTTTAGGATAACGCTCAACAAAACCGTATTTGTGACAGTTTTCCTGAATCCACTCATACCCGTCAATTTCCCAAAGCTGATATGACAAGCCTTTAGTGAATACTTTTAAAGAAAAACCAAGCCCCGTATTATGATCGCTTTCTCCGGGTTTAGATACAAGTTGCTTAGCAGCTTCTTCGCCGTTTTTTGCAACGTAATCGTTATAGATTTTTGCTTGAGTTTCCTCGTCTCTGAAGGCAGTCCAAACAGTAAGTCCGGCTTTTCCCGACATTTCTTTGAAAGCATCCATCATATTGTTAAGGTCAGACAGTATACTTTTATGAATCAAAACGTTATTGCTGCTGATAGAATATGAAGGAGTTTTTTTTCCTGAAAGTAAAATTAAATCTTCAGTAGGATAGACAACTTTATAATTACTACCGACATAAATGAGGCTTCCTTTATGAATATCATTTTTTGAAAGCTGAATTTCAGTATACATATCTGAGTCGGGAGTTGGCTCAGGAATATCCTCAACAGATTCTTCCGGCTCGACGGTTTGAGTATCGGAGGGTTCGGGTTCCACAGGAAGCTCGTTATCGGGTTCTTCAGGCGTAGTGGTTTCTATCGGTTCTGAAGGATTGGTATTTCCGTCAAAATTATTATGCGAAACCATAAAAAATGCCCCTGCAGCAATCAAAGCGATAACAAGTAATATGATAATTGAATACTGCACAAAAGAAAGAAAAGAATTACTCCTTCTTCTCGGCGGCATAGGGTTCAAGGGCTTATAATCATCATAATTTTTTGACATTTTCAAGCTTCCCTTCCTTTTTAATTAGATATTATTGTGTATATTATATCATATTTTAATACATCTTGCAATAGCCTTTTCAATATGATTTTGGGCAAGAAAAAAATTATTATACAGTTAAACTATATTTTTCATAACATAAATAGAGTTGAAATAACACATCATAGAGACAGACAAAAAAACAAAATCACTTAGAGCAAAAAAGAAGAAAAGGGATACTCAAATGCAAAACACAAAGGTAAAGAATGTTTTTCGTATCATTTTTATTATATGCATTATCGGTATAGCGGCAATAGGCGTATATGACTTTATTATACCGGACACGATATCTGTTTTTTCAAATATAACAGACCTCGAAATAACAGAAGAAATAAGTATGCCGTTTGTATCTGCCGACCTTGAATCAGTCCCGACCGGTGAAAGAGTATCTCAGCCGGAGACTGAGGACAGAGTTTATTCACTGCGGTCAGCAAACACGAAGATATTCGGAGTAGTACCGTTAAAGAAGGTAAACATTGACGTGTTTCGGGAGATAGCCTTATATCCCGGAGGAATGCCGTTTGGTGTAAAGCTTTATACAGACGGTGTGATCGTCGCGGGTGTGTCAGGGGTTGAAACTGCAGAAGGAAAGAAAAGCCCTGCAGCCGCATCAGGAAT
>JAFQOB010000266.1 GCA_017395725.1 Clostridia bacterium | reverse complement strand
TTTGTTTTAAATAAAAATTTTTTGATTTTTTTTTGCAAAAATGTGTGACAAAATTGATTTTCATTCGTTTATATATTATAGAGGGTAAAAAATTGATAGTTTTTTTAAAAACAAATGCGAAAAAAGGCTATATTTTTGTTTTAAATAAAAATTTTTTGATTTTTTTTGCAAAAATGTGTGATGAAATTGATTTTCAATTGTTTATATATATAGAGAGTAAAAAAATGTTAGTTTTTTAAAAAAACAAATACGAAAAAACAGTTAAACTTTTTTATAATAATTTTTAATAAACGACATAATCCAACATTTAGGGTAGGTTATAATACAATCAGGATACCACAAAATTCCACAAATATAGGAGGTGCAGTCGCCAATGGTTTAATAAAAATCAACAAGTATTTATTGTTGAATCATTGTATTTTTATCCAAAATATGTTAAAATGTAATTAATAATAAGGAGTAAAACGGTAATGATGAAATTTCTAAAAAGACTGTCATCTTTCGTAATTGCATTAGCGATATTCTTTACAGCAATACCTGCAAGTGCTTTTTACACAGATGAAGACCCCATCATATTGGCTGATAATGCAACAACACAACCAACTGTCAACCAAGCCGAAGAAGATTACGGTGAAGCCTACGTCTTGTCGGAAATAGAAAGCAAACGCGAAAGTAATGCTAAATATTACCGAATGAGCAACGGCAGTATAACTGCGGCAATTTATCCATACGACGTTCACTTTGCCGACAGTAACGGTAAATATCAAGATATTGATAATACCCTCGCCGACGGAACCGACGAAAACGATAACGTTTATTCTTCAAAAAACAACACCACTCTTGTCAAATTTATGAAAAAGAGCAATGAAAACAAGCTCTACACTCTAAACAAGGGTGAATATAAAATAAAAACGGCTATCAGAAACGTCAACAAGGTAGATGCCGTTTTAACAGAACACATTGAAGATACTACAGACAATCCCTACGCATTGGACAAGTTGTCGGGACAGGTTACTTATTACGGTATTCTTCCGAGCATTGATATTCAATACACCTATACCTCAACTATGCTTAAAGAAAATATCATTCTCACAAAGGCTACTGAGGTAAACCGACTTGAATATACATACCACGTAAACGGCAGTATTGACGTCGTTCAAAACAACGATAAAAGTATATCCGTCTACGAAAAAGGCACAGAATCTCTCATAATGGAAATAACTGCGCCGACACTTTGGGATAGCGCGGATAACTACAGCGAAAACCTTACAATCACCTTGCTTGAAGCAAAAAACACAGAATTTACAGTCAGACTCGATTGGACTGTACCCGAAAATGCAGTATATCCCGTAACCATTGACCCTGTAATGAATTTCACAGCTACAGGCAGCATGATTCAGGATACCCACATAACCACATACGGCCCTAATCTCAACTATGACAACAATAACCATATACGTGTCAGCAACAGAGCTTATGCATTGGTTCAATACCCGTTACCCACACTCCAAAGCGGTGACAAAATCATAAATGCTCAGCTCGTGCTTACTCCATACTGTATGCACCCCAACGCAGAAAGCACATACTCTATGGCAAACTCGTATAACCCGCCTGTTCACGTTACCGCACACGCAATTTTGCGCCCCTGGCTCGAAGAAACGGCTACATACAATAATATAGACCCCGAAAACGGTTTCTATGACAGTACTGTTTCTGCATACAGAGTGGTAAACGGCGATAACGAGCTTTATACTTGGGACGTAACGAGACTCGCAAACGAATGGGCTGACGGATATTCCGTCAATAACGGTATTCTCCTCAAATTTGAATCCCCTGCCCCTCACAACACTTTTAACGCATACTTCTTAGCGACAAACGGTACTTACGTTTCTCCCACAATGTACCCTGCTATCATCTATCAATACATCAACACTACGGGTATTGAAGACTATCTGTCATATCATACTTATGATGCAGGTTATGCGGGTACGGTTTACACAAATGACCTTACGGGTAACGTTACTGTTGTTAATCCAATTGTACAGACCGGCGGCAACCTTATGCCCATTAACGTTTCAATGGTGTATAACCTTGATAACTCCGATTTTAACGTACCCTACGGAAGATGTTGGTCTATGAACTGGTCGCAGAGACTCGACAAATCAAGCGACTACAATTTCAACAACATTGAAAACGTAAGATACCGCGACGGAGACGGAACGGAACACTATTTTGCATACGATTCCGATAGCGGACTTTACAAAGACGAAATTAACCCCGACAGGACTCTGTCGTATAATTCGTCAAACGGTATATTTACTATGACCGACAGCAGTGATTCCACAATGGAATTCACGCGGAACGGCTCATACGACGATTGGTATCTCACAAAGGTAACCGACCCCTACGGCAATTACATTACTGTAACGCTGAATCCCTCAAACTATACCCAAGTAACAAAAGTACAATCTTCTACGGGTAACGTTGTTGATTTCGTATACAGCATATACGGTTTTCTTACGGAAGTAAAATATTACGACGGAAGCACAACCAAGACAATATATATTGAATATAACAACCATTCATACCCTGCTAATAACTGTATCGGAAAAATAATCTACGCCGATAACACTTCGGTCGAATATTATTACTATAATGATACAGTCTGCCTTTCCCGTATTGACGATATCGACGACTATCATATTAACTTCGGCTATACCTCGGGCAGTCCTCGTCGTGTCAACGGTATCGAAGAATATTCGACAGACGGTACTCTTGGCTTTACTATGTCAATGAGATATGAGCCGACTGCTACATATTTCAACGACATAACAAACTCGAGACAATATCTATACACCTTCGCTAAGACGGGCACGCTGAAAAGTGCTGTTGACGTCACCTCAAACGACGGCAACGGATATGGCACGTACTATGAATATAACGGCGGAAGGACAGATATTCTCAAAGGTGCAAATAACCTTACTCTCGTAAGTAAGACTCAAAAGAGTACGGTAAATATACTCAGAAACCACAGCTTTGAATGGGACGGAAATTACGACTTCAACGCATGGGGAGAAGCTAATTCTCCGGCAACAGGCGGATACACATACGAAAAAAGCTATATTGGCTCAAGGTCATATAAGCTCACCCTCCCCACTACAAGCACAAGCTTCAGGATTCTTGGATTTGCCTCTCTCGGACTTGAAGCGGGCGTTGAATATACTCTTTCAGCTTACGTGAACACAAGCGAAATGACGTCTAACGGTGGCGGTGCAAGTCTCTATGTTATTGAATCTGAAATAGGATACGAAAGTGAAATTATTAAGGCTCCTTCTAACGAATGGCAAAGGATTTTTGTAACCTTTACGCCCAGTTCATCTGTTACACTAAACCTCTGTATGACTTTAGGCGGTGCGACGGGTTCGGTATATTTTGACTGTATACAGCTTGAAAAAGGCGGTCTGTCAGACTATAACCTGCTCGATAACCCGGGATTTGAAGACGTATCAGGCTCTTTGCCACAACATTGGGCTTACGCCTCCGATTGCCGTTTTGTAAGTACTTCCGAAAAGATTTCGGGAAACTATTCCGCAGGTATAACATGCGGTGCAAACCAAGCTCCCGATTTTGTACAAGATTTAAGTATTCCAAACGGCAAGAAAGGCGACACCTACGTTGCATCAGCCTTTGCAAAAGCTGAATCTATTCCTGCCTCGGGCTGGAATTTCACTCTCTTGGTTCGTTTCAAAAATGCGAATTTGCCCGACCAAGACGTAAATATACTGTTTAACTCATATTCAACCGAATGGCAAAAAGTATCGGGCGTTGCCGTAGCAGAAAACGACTACACTGCAGTTGAGTTTTGGCTACTATATTATAACAACTGCAATACGGTATATTTTGATAACGCACAGCTTATCAGAGATACTTTCGGCAATACATACACTTATGATGATAAAGGAAACTTGATAAGCACAGTTGACCTGCAAGGCAAACAAGAAAACACTTTTTCTTACGACGGCAATAACCAGCTTATCAGGCAGACGAACGTAGGCGGCGGAAAAATATACTACGGTTATGATTTGACCAGACCTACTCAGCTCAATTTTGTTTCTTCGGGCGGTGTTACAACCCAATACACATACGATTCAAAAGGAAACGTAACGCAAACACAAACTCACGGAAGCGAACTTAAAGCTAACTCATATTACTACATCATGAATTTATACTACAATAAATATCTTGATGTACTTAACTTTGGCAACACCAACGGAACAACTGTTCAATATCAATTCCCCAATTACAGTTCTGCACAAAGATGGAAATTGATTGACAAAGGAGACGGAACATACGGTCTTGAACCCGAATGTGCCCCGGGAATGTTGCTGAGTGTAGAACCATCAACCCCCTCCGACTATGCAAGGGTTGCTTTATTTAACAACGGCGGTGCTGCATATCAAAAAATTGCACCCGTAAAGGTTGATGGGAATGTATACGTTTTGGAGTTTTCGGGTACTCCGTACAGCCTTGACGGAGTCGAAAGCGGCTGTTACTTATACAGTACACACAGTCAAATTTATCAACAATTCTTGTTCATTCCTGCGGATAATCAAAGCTTGTCGACTGACACCGCTATATCTTCGACCGCAACCTATACTGTAAACGAAGAATATATGCCGAGTATAACTGACAGCATAGATGAAACGACAAGTTATACCTGCAACGAGCTTAATGCTAATTCATATTACTACATCATGAATTTATTCTATAATAAATATCTTGGTGTACATAACTCCGGTAACATCAACGGAGCAACTGTTCAATATCAATTCCCAAGCTACAGCTCTGCACAAAGGTGGAAATTGATTGACAACGGAGACGGAACGTACGGTCTTGAGCCTGAATGTTCTCCGGGACTGCTACTAAGCGTAGAGCCTTCAACCCCCTCCGACTATGCAAGAGTTTCTGTGTATAACAACGGCGGTGCTGTATATCAAAAAATTACGCTCGTAAAGGTTCAAGGCAATATATACGTTTTGGAGTTTTCGGGTACGCCGTACAGCCTTGACGGAATTGAAAGCGGCTGTTACTTATACAGCACACACGGTCAAATTTATCAGCAGTTTTTGTTTATTCCTGCAGAAAATCATAATTGGTCGCCTACTTCCTCTATATCCTCTTCTGCTACGTATACAGAAAACGGCGAATATATGTCGAGTATAACTGACAGCAGAGGAAATACGACAAGCTATACGTATAATGAGTCAAGGGGCTACATTACAAGCGAGACGAACCCGAAGGACGTTTCAACAAACTATACCTATAACGGCAGTGAGCTGTTAACCGGAGTTACTGTTACAAACGGTACGCAGAGTGCAACCGTTTCATACACTTACGATAACGGCAAGAAGCTGTCGAGCATACTTTCGCCAAGCGGAACGACGTATAGCTTTACTTATGACGGATTTGCAAGAAATCTTGCGACAAAGGTGGGTAACAGAACTTTAAGCTCATATACCTACAACGCAAGAAGCTTGCCGCAGACTATGACCTACGGCAACGGCGTTACTGTAAGCTACGGATACGATAACCTGAACAGACAGACGGAATTTTACGTCAATAATTGGCTTAAATATGAGTATAATTATGACGGTTATTCGAGACTGTCCGAGCTTGTTGATTATTCTCTTCATAGAAAGATGAAATATGAATATGACATTCTCGGCAGACCGGCGAGCGAAAAGGTT
>JAFQOB010000265.1 GCA_017395725.1 Clostridia bacterium | reverse complement strand
AGGTGTCTTTCTGAGCTTAAGACCGAAAGCCATGTTATCAAATACTGTCATATGAGGATAGAGAGCGTAGTTCTGGAAAACCATCGCGATATCTCTGTCCTTAGGAGCAATATCGTTAACGAGCTTATCACCGATAAAGAGCTCGCCTTCTGTGATTTCTTCAAGTCCCGCTACCATACGGAGAGTTGTGGATTTACCGCAACCGGAAGGACCAACGAAGATAATAAATTCCTTGTCTTTTACTTCAAGACAGAAATCGGATACGGCTGTAACGCCGCCCGGATACTTTTTGTAAATGTGTCTAAATGATAAGCCTGCCATTTATAAAATCCTCCTGAATTAATTCAGAGTACGGTTTTATTCTCCGCACTCGAAAACATACTTTTTCATCTACAATATTCTAACAAATTTCGTAGGATTTTTAAAGATGTTATTTCCCCAAAATTATACTATTTCATTTATGCAACTTGCACAATTTAAAATAATAAACTGTGAATACACAATTCGAAAGAATATTGCTGAATTCTAATAAATTAGAACTATATATTGTCTTTCATAGTAAGTGCAATACGTTTTTTGTTCAAGTCAACGCTTTTTACTTTAACGTTTACCACGTCTCCCACCGAGAGAACTTCGGAGGGGTGCTTAATAAATCTGTCGGAGATTTCCGAAATATGTACAAGACCGTCTTGGTGAACGCCGATATCAACGAAGGCACCGAAGTCGATAACGTTTCTGACAGTTCCCGTAAGCTGCATACCGGGGGTAAGGTCGCTCATATCCATAACGTCGGTACGGAGTATAGGTTGGGGAAGGCTGTCTCTGACGTCTCTTCCGGGCTTTTCGAGTTCGTTTACTATATCGACCAATGTGGGTTCGCCGACTTCAAGTTCTTCGCAAACCTTCTTTTGACCTTCCATATCTATCTTAATACGAAGAAGTTTAATCTTTTCATTACCGATATCGGACTCGTCAAGACCAAATTTTTTGAGAAGTCTTCTTGCAATACCGTAGGATTCAGGGTGAACGCCTGTGTTGTCAAGTATTTCATCGGAACCGGATACACGCAAAAATCCCGCGCACTGTTCAAATGCTTTAGCGCCAATCTTGGGAACCTTAAGAATTTGCTTTCTGTTAGTAAATTCTCCGTTTTCTTCTCTGTACTTAACGATATTTTTAGCCGAGGTCATATTTATTCCCGAAATATATGAGAGAAGGGAATAGCTTGCAGTATTAACGTCAACACCTACAGCGTTAACACAGTCTTCAACAACGCCGGTCAGAGCCGCATCGAGTCTTGCGGGTTTCATATCGTGCTGATACTGACCGACACCGATGGATTTGGGGTCAATCTTAACAAACTCTGCCAAGGGGTCCTGAAGTCTTCTTGCAATAGATACGGCACTTCTTTGTGTAACGTCAAAATCGGGAAATTCTTCCGTACCCAATTTAGAAGCAGAGTAAACAGATGCACCCGCTTCGCTGACCATAGCATATTTTACGTCTTCGGGAATATCCTTCAAAACGTTTGCAATAAATATTTCACTTTCCTTTGATGCAGTGCCGTTACCGATAGCGATAGTATCAACACCGTATTTTCTTATAAGCTTTTTAACCTTTTCAGCCGATTCTTCTATTCTTTCCTGAGGCTTTGTGGGATAGATAACCGCCGTATCCAGTACTTTACCTGTTTTATCTACAACAGCCAATTTACAGCCGGTACGGTAACCGGGGTCATAACCCATAACGGTCTTACCCTTCAAGGGAGCAGACATAAGAAGATTTTTAAGGTTTTCTTCAAAGAGCTTAATAGCGCCTTCACTTGCGTCGTCGAAGAGGGCTGAACGAATTTCTCTTTCGATAGAGGGAGCGATAAGTCTGTCGTAGCTGTCTACAATAGCAGCGGAAATATATTTCTTTGCAGGACTGTTTATATCGGTGATAACCTGATTAAAGAGGTAGTTAAGAATAATATCGCTGTCAATATCGATATCGGCTTTGATAAATTCCTCTTTTTCTGCGCGGTTAATAGCCAATATTCTGTGACCGGGGAGGTCTTTAAGACTGCCGGAGAAATCGTAATACTGTTCGTAAACCGAATCCTCTTCTTTTGTTTGCTTGGTTATAATTTTTCCGTAACCGAAAGTAAGGCTTCTGATACTCTTTCTGTATTCAGCGTTATCGGAAACGTCTTCTGCAATAATATCACAAGCACCTGCCAATGCTTCTTCTGCGGTAGTTACGCCTTTTTCTTCATTTATGTATTCGGAAGCATATTCTTCAAAGGATTTTTCGTAAGAAGCCTTTTGTTCCATAATGAGAGCCGAGAGGGGTTCAAGACCTTTTTCTCTGGCAACGGAAGCCCTTGTTTTTCTGTGGGGCTTATAGGGACGGTAAATATCTTCAACCTCTGTAAGTATTTTAGCATCAGCCAAAGCTTTTTCGATTTCAGGAGTCATCTTACCCTGTTCGGAAATAAGGTTAAATACCTCTTCTTTTCTCTTTTGGAGATTACGCAAATAATTTAATCTGT
>JAFQOB010000264.1 GCA_017395725.1 Clostridia bacterium | reverse complement strand
TTGATAATTACAAGTATCTTATTGATACTCATACTGCAGTTGCCGTAAAATGTGCAAATGAATATATGGCAGAAACAGGGGATTCCCGTAAGATAATCGTTGCGTCCACAGCTTCCCCCTACAAGTTCGCCTCCAACGTTTACACCTCTCTTACCGGTGAAACCAAAGAAAATGAATTTGACGCACTTAAAGCAACCGAAGAAATTTCAGGCAGTCCCATTCCTACCCCCCTTGCAAGTCTTGAGTCAAAACAGGTTCGTTTCACAACTGTTATTGACCCCGAAGATATGACTGCAGAGGTTCTTAAAACAATCGGTCTGTAATATTCACACAGAGGAGGAAATTATGTCGCTGTTTGCTTTGTCGGACACACATTTATCTTTATATAACGACAAGCCTATGGACGTATTCGGCAACAGATGGCAAGACTACGCCAATAAGCTTGACAAGGGTTGGCGTTCGGTAATTACCGATAAGGATACGGTAGTTATTGCAGGCGACGTAAGCTGGGGGATTTCCTTGGAAGAGGCAAAGACAGACCTTCTCTATCTTGACAGTCTTCCCGGTCAAAAAATAATCTCTAAGGGTAATCACGATTACTGGTGGTCAACCGCCGCAAAGATTAATACTTTCTTTGAGGAAAACGATATTACTACCATAAAAACTATGCACAACAACGCTTTTATTGTGGACAACATAACGGTATGCGGTACACGCGGCTGGTTCAGCGAAGGAAAAAACGCCCCCCGCGAAGCCGATTACAACAAGATTGTCGCAAGAGAAGCAGGCAGACTTGAGCTTTCACTTAAAGAAGGCTTAAAGCTTTCGGATTCAAATGAGATAATAGTCTTTCTCCACTTTCCCCCTGTTTATAACGATTACGTCTGCAGTGAAATAATTGAAGTTTTACACAAGTATAACGTAAAAAAAGTATGCTACGGGCATATACACGGCGTATACAACCTGCCCTCTACATTTACTTTTGACGGAATTGACTTCACGATTACCTCGGCAGATTATCTCAATTTTGTTCCAACCTTGATAAGTCGAAGTTAAAACCACCTATTTTTCGGCATTTTACACACTTTTTCAGGAAAAAATTTGTATATTCTATTGACATTTAGAGTTTACAGATATAAAATAATATGATAGGAAAAATAACAATTCCGGAGGAATTACAAATGAGTTTAAAAAACGTAACAAAAAAAGAAAAGAATGTTGTGGAAATTGAATTTTCCATCGAAAAGAAAGTTTTCGATGAAGAAGTAAGCCGCGTTTTCAAGAAGAACGCTGCTAAGATGAACGTTCCCGGCTTCAGAAAGGGTAAGGCTCCCCGTTCCATTATCGAAAAGATGTATGGCAAGGGCGTATTCTATGATGACGCTATTAACAATCTTCTTCCCGCAGCTTATACCGAAGCTGTAAAAGAATCTAAGGAAGAAATCGTAAGTCAGCCCGAATTCGAAATCGTTTCCATTGACGACAACGGCGTTGTTCTCAAGGCAAAGGTTTATGTTAAACCCGAAGTTAAAATAGAAGGCTACAAGGGTATTGAAGTTGAAAAGACTGTTAAAAGAGTAACAGCAGAAGACATTAACCACGAACTCGAACATGCTCGTCAGCGTAACGCTCGTACACTCGACGTTACAGACAGAGCAGCTCAGCTCGGTGACAATGCTATTATCGACTACGAAGGCTTTGCTGACGGCGTTGCTTTCGAGGGCGGTAAGGGCGAAAACCACGACCTCAAGCTCGGTTCCGGTCAGTTTATCCCCGGATTCGAAGACCAGATCGTTGGGCATAACGTAGGCGACAAATTTGACGTAAACGTTACATTCCCCGAAGAGTATCACGCTGACAACCTCGCAGGTAAGCCCGCTGTATTTAAAGTAGTTCTTCGCGAACTCAAGACAACAGAGCTTCCCGAGCTTAACGACGATTTTGCAAAAGATGCTTCCGAATTTGACACTCTTGATGAATATAAAGCTGATATTAAGGCAAAAATCCAGGAGAGAAACAAGAAAGAAGCTGAAAATCACGTTGAAGAACAGATTATTGACGCTCTTATTGAAAAGCTTCAGGCTGATATTCCCGAAGCTATGGTTGAAACAGAAGCTGAAAACCTTCTCCGTGACTACGATAACAACCTTCGTATGCAGGGTATGAGCCTCGCTGACTTCGTTAAGTACACAGGTATGTCCCTTGATTCTATGCGTGAACAGTTCAAGCCTCGCGCAGAACGTCAGGTTAAGACAAGACTCGCTCTCGAAAAGATTGCTGAGCTTGAAAAGATTGAAGTTTCCGAAAAAGAACTCGAAGACGAATACAACAGAATTGCTACAATGTACAGCATTGACGTTGCTGAAGTTAAGAAGAGCATCGAAGACGAAAACCTCAAGAAAGATATCGCAGTTCAGAAGGCTGTTGATCTCGTAAAGGCTGAATCCGTAGTAGTTAAGGCTAAGGCTAAGAAGGAAGCAAAGGCTGAAGAAGGCGAAGAAAAGCCCGCAGCTAAGAAAACTACTGCTAAAAAGACAACTACAACCAAAAAAACTGCTGCTAAGAAAGCAGAAGATAAGGCAGAATAATTATTCATAGCTTTTTTGAAACGCGGCAGACTACAGAAAAGGAGATACTATTATGGCATTGGTACCAACCGTTATAGAACAAACAAACCGAGGCGAAAGAGCGTATGACATTTACTCCCGTTTGCTCAATGACAGAATTATTTTCCTCAGTGACGAAGTAAACGACACGACAGCATCCCTTGTAGTAGCTCAGTTGCTTTTCCTTGAAGCGCAAGATCCCGATAAAGATATTTCTTTGTACATCAATAGCCCCGGCGGTTCGATAACCGCCGGAATGGCTATCTATGATACGATGAATTACATTAAATGTGACGTTTCCACCATTTGCGTCGGTATGGCTGCAAGTATGGGCGCGTTCCTGCTTTCCGCAGGTGCTAAGGGTAAGAGATACGCTCTTCCCAACAGCGAAATTATGATTCATCAGCCCCTCGGCGGTATGCAGGGTCAGGCTACCGATATCAAGATTCACGCAGACCGTATTATCAAGATTCGCGAAAAGCTTAACTCCATACTTTCCGACGTTACCGGTCAGCCTATTGAAAAAATAGAGCACGATACTGAAAGAGATAACTTTATGTCTGCAGATGAGGCTAAGGCTTACGGACTTATTGACAAGGTTATTACTAACAAAAACTAATTCTTCCCCGAAAGAGGACATTTTAAATGGCAAAATTTGACGGAGATTCTCCAAAGCTTATTCGTTGCTCTTTCTGCGGAAGAGAAGAGAAAGCAGTTCCATTTCTCATCCCCTCTCCCATTGCGGAAGGAGCATTTATCTGCCCCGATTGTATCGAAGCGTGTAACCGTTTGATAGACGACCACATGCTTTATACAGAAAAGAGCGATAAACTATCACTTAAGACACTTCCAAAGCCGCACCAGATAAAAAAGACTCTTGACGAGTACGTTATCGGTCAGGACGAGGCGAAAAAAGTTCTTTCTGTTTCGGTTTATAACCATTACAAAAGAATACTCAGCAAGGAAAAGAAAAATAACGATTCGGTAGAAATCCAGAAAAGCAACGTTTTGCTTCTCGGTCCCACCGGTGTCGGTAAAACATTTCTTGCTCAAACACTTGCAAAAACATTAAAAGTCCCCTTTGCTATTGCTGATGCAACCACGCTTACGGAAGCAGGTTACGTTGGCGAAGACGTTGAGAACATCCTTCTCAGACTTATTCAGGCGGCTGATTATGATATCGAGCTCGCCGAAAGGGGTATTATTTATATTGATGAAATCGATAAGATTTCAAGAAGAAGCGAAAACCGTTCCATTACCCGAGACGTATCGGGGGAAGGTGTTCAGCAAGCACTTTTGAAGATTCTTGAAGGTACCGTTTCAAATGTTCCTCCTCAAGGCGGCAGAAAACATCCCAATCAGGAATTTATACAGATAAACACTGAGAATATCTTGTTTATCTGCGGCGGCGCTTTCGACGGTCTTACCGATATAATCGAAAAACGTTCCGGCAGTCAGCTTATTGGCTTCGGAAGTAATATTCAAACTAAAGCGGAAAAGAAAAAGCATAATATTTACAAAGAAGTTGTTTCCCACGATATAGTAAAGTACGGACTTATCCCTGAGCTTGTTGGCCGTCTTCCCGTTATTGTCGGACTTGAAGAATTGGACAGCGAAGCCTTAATAAGAATTTTGAAAGAACCCAAGAATTCCCTTATAAAACAGTACGAAAAACTGTTTAGTATGGACGGTGTAGAATTAAAATTCAGCAAGGGCGCACTTGAGGAAATAGCTAAATTAGCTATAGACAGAAATATTGGTGCTCGAGGTCTCCGTTCTATTATCGAAAGCTTTATGACCGATATAATGTTTGACGTTCCCTCAAGAAAAGATATTAAAACGGTTACCATAACACAAAAAACCGTACAAAAGCTTGAAGGTGCCAAATACACCCTGAAAGAAAAAGAAGGCAAACAACTTAAATTTGCAGAATAAATTTTTCAAAAAATCCCCGCTTTATATATGCGGGGATTTCTTTTGAATTATACACATATTTTTTATTAAAAAGGATAGTATTATGAGCCTACCTATCAGAGAAAAAGTATTATTTATCGTTAACCCCACGTCAGGAAAAATGACAATTAAAAATAAGCTTTTCGATGTAATAAAATTATTTTCCGACTCCGGCTTCGAGCCTACAGTTTTAATGACGTGCAAATCGGGTGACGCCACCGCCTATGCCGGTGAATACGGCCCTTCCTTTGACCGTATTATTTCTTGTGGCGGCGACGGTACACTGAATGAAATAGTTACGGGAATTATGTCTCTTCCCGAGGAAAAACGTCCCCCCTTGGGATTTATTCCCGCAGGAACGACAAATGACCTTGCAGATACCTTGAGAATACCCAAAATGCCACTCGCTGCAGCAGAGGCGATTATAAAAAACGAAGCTTTCCCCAATGACGTGGGCTGCTTTAACGGCAATAGATATTTTAACTACGTCGCTTCCTGCGGTGCTTTCACAAGCACTTCATATTCAACCCCCCAAAACTTAAAAAATTCATTGGGACATATGGCTTACTTGCTTGAGGGTATCAAATCTCTAAATGAAATAAAGCCTATTTTTATGAAAATAGACAGTCCTGAGATTAAAACCCAAGGGGATTTTATCTTTGCGGCTGTAACAAACTCACTTTCTGTTGGCGGTATATATAAATTTGACCCCAAGCACGTTGACCTGAATGACGGTACTTTTGAAGTATTGCTCGTTCGTATGCCGAAAAACACAACGGATATAGTTGACATTTTCTATAACCTCGCAAATCTAAACTATGACGAAAACCAGGTCCTTTTCTTCCACACCTCAAACGTTACCATAACTACGGAAGAGCCTATAAAATGGACTGTTGACGGCGAATTCGGCGGAAAACTCGAAAAGGTTAATATCAAAAACCTCCCGGGTGCGATAAAGATATTTAAACCCAAAGTAACCGAAATACCCGAAATTACTCCCCCCGATATGTTAATATAACTTACTTTCTTTTAAGGAAAG
>JAFQOB010000019.1 GCA_017395725.1 Clostridia bacterium | reverse complement strand
AGACAGAATCAAAAACGAAGAAACGATTGCTGAAGCTGTGGTCAAATCTTTTGTTTGGAATAATTCCCGTTATGTTTTCTCTGCCTGTAATATGGTTTTCTTATGGGGAAATATCGGTTTTATCACCTGTTTCCAATATATTGTTTACACCGTTTTTGTTAGGGATAATGTATACGTCGCCTATAGAGGTTGTGTTGTCGTTTACTTCAATGTTTGGGAAGCATTTGTCAGCGTTTTCTTATGTGTGTGCGCATTTGATGCTGTTTTTTACGGAAAAGTTGGCACCTTATGCTCCGATAGTGCCTTTAGACTATGATTTTACGCCGATAATAATTGTTTCTCTGGTGTTGTCATATTTGTTTCTTGCACTGAAGAACGTAAAAAGACGGTCAGTATATTTTGTACCCTTTGTTTGTGCGACGGTGGTGTTTGCCACCCTTTGCGGTATACACCGTTACGTAACGGCAGATGACCAAAAGATAATATATAATAATACTTCATACGGCGATTCTTTTGTTGTAATAAGTAATAACAAAGGTCTAATTTGTGATATATCCGGAATGTCGCGATTAAATGCAAGTCAAAGTACAATATATCTTCGCGAAAACAAAATAAGTGATATTGACGCATATGTGATTACCGATTATCACGGAAGAGGTTTTGATACTTTTGATGAAGTTATGTCATATACGGGGATAGGCAAAATATATCTTCCGTATGGGACAAGCTATGAAGAAAAAATTCTTGAACAGGCATACGTTGAATATGCAAACGAAAAGGGCATTGAGTACTGTATGTATGATTCTTTCAAAGGGGAAGAGATTGATTTTTACGGTATGAAATTAAGCGTAAGGAACGTTGCAAGAAGACAGATAAATATACCGTCATCAATATGCGTTAGATTTACAAACTGCAGTAAATCTTTTGCGTATGTTGGCTTGGGAGCATATTCGACGGAGATTGGAGAAAAGTATTTAAGCGGACTTTTCAGGGAGAATATACCCATTTTGTTTGGGGAATACGGAAAAGAGAAAAGACTGCCCATAACGACGTTGTACGGCCGGGATGAGACCGAATTATATTTCACGTCAAAGGCTGTATTTAATTTGTATAAAGAGACATTAACCGACAGGGCGAAGACGAAAATTACAGATGATTTGTTTGAAATTTGGTTTAACCGATAACATAGAATAGATTTAATCAATGGTTTCACTATTTTAAGAAAAAACTTAATTTTTTTAAGTTTTTTTATCAAAACCCCCTTGAAATTTGTTGACTAATCTAATATAATGTGAGTGAAGTTTGATTCGCAGTAAGAGGGGAAAACATAAATATGGACAATATTGATAAGCAGATATTATCTATGCTTCAGAAGAATGCACGCACTCCTTTAAAGGTTTTGGCGGAGAAGGTATATCTTTCTTCACCGGCCGTTTCATCAAGAATAAAGCAGCTTGAAAATGATGGAGTAATAACAGGGTACAGAGCAGAGCTTGACCCGGCAAAGCTTGGTTGTTTTATTACGGCTTTTATAAATATTGCAATGGACGGAGCAAAGCGTAAGGAGTTTTACGAGTTTGCGGAAAAATGTCCCAACGTTCTTGAGTGTAATTTTATAACAGGTGATTACAGTATGCTTTTGAAGGTAGCATTTCCGACTACTTTAGAGCTTGACGTGTTTGTAGGAGAGCTACAGAAGTTTGGTAAGACACAGACGACTATAGTGTTCTCGACACCTATTAAGAATCGCGGCATAAGCATTGAAAGCCAAGAAATAGCCCCTAAGAAAAAGAATCAGTAGAGTTTATATTTCGTCCTGCCTAAAGTGTTTTTTGGTAGGGCGAATTTTTTATTATTTTGCCGCATATAATTGTAAAAATATATATAAGGCAGATAAGATATATGAGTGCAATAGTAATACCTACAATGACTAAAGAAAAGAGAAAGATAATACAGAAATATAAGAACGTACCGGTAGCGGTTATATATTTTGAAGTAGTGACCGTAGAGGGCGAAAACAAGGTTTGCAAAAAGATAAGGGCTTTTTACGATAGGCTTTTTGAAAGGTTTTCAGGGTGGATAAACGAGGATTTTGAAAAATATGCAAAAAAGTGTTACGAAGAAGATACACACCCGCGAAAGAGATACAGATATTCTCCCATAGAGCTGAAATATGTAATGAACTGCCAAGTGGCAGAAGAGTGTTATCTTGTAGTTGAAACGGTAATAACTCTTTATAAAGGAAATGAGAAAGTATCAGAAAAAAGGCTGAAACATATCTGGAATTTACATAGGGGAATTTTACATACACAAAGGCGTATTTTGGGGAAAACACAAAAGTGAGCAATATTTGTCTGAAAAAGTTTTGGAGATATGAGTTTTTTGTCTTGCTTTTTGGAGGGAAATGTTATAAAATTATAAGAGTGCACAGATAAATTAATACTGAAAAAGAAAAATATAAATATATCAGAGGTAAAATAATATGGATATCAAGAGTATTATTTCTCAAATGACCCTTGAAGAAAAGGCAAAGTTCTGTTCCGGTGCTGACGAATGGCACATTGAAAAGCTTGAAAGACTCGGTGTACCCGCAGTAATGATGTCTGACGGCCCTCACGGATTGCGTAAAAAGGTTAAGACTCAGGCAGAAAGCTATTACTACGGAGATACAGTAAAATCAACCTGTTTCCCGTCTGCTGCAGGCTTGGCTTGTTCTTGGAACAAGGAGCTTTTGTACGGTCTCGGTGAGGCATTGGCGGCAGAGGCTAAGGGAGAACAGATTTCTATACTTCTCGGCCCCGGTATAAATATGAAGCGTTCACCCGTATGCGGACGTAACTTTGAATATTTCAGTGAAGACCCTTATCTTGCAGGTAAGCTTTCTGCTGAATACATTAAAGGTGTTCAGGCACACGGTGTAGGAACTTCATTGAAGCACTTTGCGGTAAACAGCCAAGAGCACCGCAGACACAGCACAAACGCTATTGTTGATATGCGTACGTTGAGAGAAATATATCTTACGGCATTTGAGATTGCAGTAAAGGAAGCAAAGCCTGCGACGATAATGCATTCATATAACTGTATAAACGGCGACCAGGTATCAAAGTCAAAATGGTTGCTCAACGATATTCTTCGTGAAGAATGGGGTTACGAAGGAATGGTAATGAGCGACTGGAACGGTATGAACAACAGAGTTGTTTCGCTTGAGGCGGGAAGTGACCTTGAGATGCCGGGAAGCTTCGGTATAAGAGACGCGCAGATAGTGAAGGCAGTAAAAGAAGGAAAGTTAGACGAAAAAATCGTTGACAGAGCAGTTGAAAGAATTCTCAAGACTACGTATGATTGGCTGCCCGACGAAAATGCAGAAAAGGCGGACCTTGTAAAGAGCCACGCATTCTGCACAAAGGTGGGCGAAGAAGCGATGGTATTACTTAAGAACGAAAACGGACTTCTTCCTTTGTCAGACAATAAGCCTTTGGCAGTTATCGGTGCATTTGCTAAGACGCCCAGATATCAGGGAAGCGGCTCCAGCCGAGTAAACCCCGCATTTGTTGACGACGTACTTGAATGTATGACCGAAAGAAACGGCGGAAACGTAGAGTTTGCCGCAGGATATACACTTGAAGGTGACGTAAATACTCCCGACGAAGCGCTTATTGCAGAAGCAGTAGCGACAGCGAAAAAGTGCGGCAGAGCAGTAATATTTGCGGGTATGCCCGATTCGTTTGAATCGGAGGGTTATGACAGAAGCAATATGAATCTTCCGGAGTCTCACAACGAGCTTATTGAGAGAATAGTAAAGGAAGTACCCGAAACCGTAGTAGTATTGCTTGGCGGTTCTCCCGTTGAGATGCCTTGGCTTGACAAAGTATCCGCATTGTTCTATGCATACCTTGGCGGTTGTGCTATAGGTAAGGCAATTTCACGTCTTATTTACGGTGACGTATGTCCCAGCGGTAAGTTGGCAGAAACTTTCCCCGTAAAATTTGAACATAACCCCTCATACCTCAATTATCCCGGAGTAGGTGATGACGTAGTATACGCAGAAGGCGTATTTATGGGTTACAGATATTATCAGAAGAAGAACATAGACGTAAACTTCTCGTTTGGTTACGGCTTGTCATATACGACGTTTAGCTATGATGATATAAAGGTTGACGGAAACAAGGTTACAGTTAGGGTAACGAATACAGGTAAGGTTGCAGGTAAGGAAGCCGTACAGCTTTACGTTGGTGCGCCTAAGTCATTTGTTGAAAGACCTGTTAAGGAGCTTAAGGGCTTTGAGAAGATATATCTTGAGCCCGGCGAAAGCAAGACTGTTGAATTTGAGCTTTGTGACAGAAGCTTTGCATACTATGACGTAAGAGTAAACGACTGGAGAGTTGAATCAGGCGAATACACGATATACGTAGGCGGAAGCTCAGTTGATACACCTCTTACAGCAAAGGTAGAAAAGATTGACGAAAAGCCTTACGTTGCTCCTATTACGATAAACACTCCCGTAATTGATATTATGACAATGAAGGGATATGAGCCTATCAGAGAAGAGTTTATGATGAAGATATTGCCGCCCAAAAGCAGAGAAAAGGTAAAAGAGATAGGCTTCTACTTTGAAGGACATCCTTCAATTTACGGCAGAAGATATCACACAATGCGTATGTCTGTACGTTGGAACGACGGTAATCTTACCGAAGATATGTTGATGCAGTACATTGACGAAGCAAACGCAAAGCTTTTCAATAAGTGATATAAAAAAGTAAATAAAAAGACCGCCGAGAACAAAATCGGCGGTTTTTTGTTGACTTTTATGTACAAAACGTATATAATAAACGTACAATAATTTTTGTAGGAGAATGCCTTTATGAAAAAGAATTTCAGATTAGTTTTAGCAATGTTTTTGGCAGCGGTAATGATGATAAGTCTGTTTGCCTGCGGCAATTCAAAGGATAACGGAAACGGAGATGACGAGGTGAAAGAGACAGAGAATCAAGCAGCCGAAGAACCGAAAGTATGTCTTGAAACGTTGACTCTTGACGATGCAAGATATTCTATCGGCGAATTCAAGAAGAATGTATATGAGTATACGGTAGGACTTCCCGACGGCAGACCCGCAGTTCCGCGTGTACAGGCAACAGCCAAAGACGGAGTTGAAGTGAAGATAAGCCAAGCGGCTATTCCCGATAATAAGACTGAGGGAACGGCTACTGTTACTGCAACCGATGCAGAGGGAAATAAGGCTACATACACTATTACTTTCAAGCGTGATATATCAAACGGATTTGTTTTGCAGTATGACGACAGATATGTATTTAATCCCGGATATCACAACGATACGGGTGATGCATACGTATTTGAATCAAGCGATCCCGATATTATATCGGTAGACGAAAACGGCGTAATGCACGCGAAGAAGGTAGCTGAAAAGGAAGTTACACTTGTTGCAAAACAGGGAACAGTTGAAAAGGCGACATTTATAGTTGACCGTGTTGAAAAGGCGCATATAAATCTGTTCCTTATAACAGGTCAGTCCAACGGACAGGGTTGTTATGACTCATCTAATTATGGCAAAGACGTTGAGCATCTCGTTGCTTTTGAAGACCAGATTGCATTGGTTGAAAAGATAGGCGGAGAGGGCAGAGTATATAGCTATGACGTATATCCCCGTTCACAGAATACCGAAGTGTATAAGCAAAAGGGCAAGATATACGATATGGAGCTTTACGCAAAGCAGGGACATCAGGCGGCATTGGGTAAGCAGTTTTACGATTTGTCGGGCGAAAAGGTAGTGTTCTTGCAGTCAGCATATTCGGGAGCTCCCATTGAATCGTGGCTTGACCCCAAGAGACACAAGGAAGAAGCGGGAACCTACGGCTCACACTT
>JAFQOB010000263.1 GCA_017395725.1 Clostridia bacterium | reverse complement strand
GGGATTCTTATGTTAAAGACATTTTTAGAGATTTTACTTGCACTGTTTGCCGTTTACGGCGGATATTGCTTATATATAAATTTGGTTTACATATTTTTCTGTAAGGGAAAAACGAATATTTGCTTAGCATATATGCTTGATGAAAAAAATAATAATTTTTCTGAAATTTTTTTGGCAAAAAAGGCGTTTTTGGGGAGAAGTCGTGTTATAATAGTGGTAGAATGTGATTCGGGGAATGATACCCAAAATGACGAATTTAAAAAAGCATCGGGAACGCCAGTTTACCGTGCAGAAAGGATAGACAGATATGAAGGAAATTATCATTAACCAAGAATTGAATGATGATAAAGCCGAAATCGCGGGAACTGTTGAACATATTATATATCAAAACGAAGAAAACGGTTATACGGTTTGTGAGGTAGCCACCGAGAATGACGAGCTTTTTACTGTTGTCGGTGAAATGCCTTTTTTGGGTGCGGGAGAGATGATTAAGGCTGTTGGAAAATGGACTCTTCATCAAACCTTTGGCAGACAGTTTCGTGTTGAATATTATGAAAAAGAGTTACCCGCGACTGAAAATGCTATTTTGAAATATCTGTCATCACGTGCAATAAAGGGAATAGGTCCCTCTATTGCCTTGAAAATTGTAGGTCAATACGGGGTGGATTCATTTGACGTTATTGAAAACCACCCCGAGTGGCTTGCCGAAATTCCCGGAATATCCCTCAAAAAAGCAAAGGTTATGTCTGAGGATTTCAAGGCACAGTTCGGGCTTCGCTCGGTTATGATGTTTTGCAGAGACTTTTTTGGTCCCGCCCTTGCTGTCAGGATATATAAAAAATGGGGAAGCGGGGCTATTGATGTTATTAAAAGAAATCCTTATATTCTTTGCGATGAAATTCACGGTATAGGATTTGAGAAAGCGGATAATGTTGCGAAAAGTCTTGGGATAGAAAACTACAAGGAAGAGCGTATAAAAGCGGGGGTTAAATATCTTCTTAATTATAACGGAGCGCAGAACGGTCATATGTTTTTGCCATTGGACAAGCTCGTTCCCGCTACTGTTCAAACACTGGCTACCGATGAAGATATGGCTTTAAAGGCTATTGAAGAGTTGGTTTTGCTTAATCAGATAATAATAAAAAAATATAACGGTAGGTCTTGTGTTTATCTGCAAAATTATTATGAAGCAGAAAAATACGTTTCCGAAAAATTACAGATGCTTGACAACTTCTGTCCTAAGATAGAAACCTCCGATATCGGAAGAATGATAATGCGTATAGAAAGCGAATTCGGCGTTGAGTATGCGGCGATGCAGAAAAAAGCTATTGTTAATTCGGTAAACAATGGCGTTATGGTTTTGACGGGTGGTCCCGGTACGGGTAAAACTACCGTTATTCGCGCTGTAATCAGAGTGTTTGACGAGCTTGGATACAAGATTGCTTTAGCAGCCCCCACAGGCCGTGCGGCAAAGAGAATGAGCGAATCTACACTACAAGAGGCAAAAACTATACACCGTCTTTTAGAGATGGATTTTTCCAATGATAAGCAGCCTGTCTTCCGTAGAAATGAATCAATGAAACTTGAAGAAAACGTTATTATTATTGACGAAGCATCTATGGTGGATACGTTGCTGTTTGCAGCCCTCCTTCACGCAATAAAACCGGGGGCAAGGCTTATACTTATAGGTGACTCCGACCAGCTTCCGTCAGTTGGGGCGGGTAACGTTTTGAACGATATAATAAAAAGTGACAGATTTAATACGGTTGAATTAAAAGAGATATTCCGTCAGGAAGAAGAAAGCCTTATTATAACTAATGCCCATGCTATTAATGAGGGCGAATATCCGACTCTGACATCTAAAAACAGTGACTTTTTCTTTTTGCCAAGAGATGATGACGAAGCTATTGCCCGTACTGTTGCAGAGCTTTGTGCTGCAAGATTACCCAAGTCTTACGGAAAAGATATAATAAACGATATTCAAGTTATTACTCCGTCGAGAAAGGGTAACGCGGGAACTGAAGTACTTAATTCGTTACTCCAAAGAGCCTTAAATCCCAGAAGTGAACATAAAAAAGAAAAGAAAGTCAGAGATGTTTTTTTCCGAGAAGGTGACAAGGTTATGCAGATTAAGAATAACTATGACATTGAGTGGGAAAACGACAGAAAAGACGGAATCGGTATATTTAACGGTGATATCGGCACCATAAAAGAGATAGACGTAAAGAATGAGCGTATGAAAATAGTATTTGATGACAACAGATGTGTTGACTATGATTTTTCGCTTCTTGATGAGCTTGAACACGCTTATGCAATAACTGTTCACAAGAGTCAGGGAAGTGAATATCCTGTTGTTATTATCCCAATGTATAATTTTAACGCTCGTCTTATGACCAGAAACCTGCTGTATACTGCGGTAACACGTGCTCAAAAAATGGTTATTTTGGTTGGCAGAGCTGACGTAGTCCAAAAGATGGTCGAAACAAACAGACCAGTAAAAAGATACACGGGACTTGAACTGATGTTGAGTGAATATGAATGATTTTAAACTGTTTTTGAAAAAACTTCTGGATTACCTGTGTGTCAAAAAATGTGTTGCCTGTGATGAGCTTCTCGAATTTGATTACAATGGATTCTTGTGTCCAAAGTGTGAAAAAGAGTGGGATGAAGCCAAAAGAACTGTCTGCGACAGGTGCTTTAATATGCATTCAAAATGCCGATGTTCTTTTGGTAAACAGCACGTTGACGGCATGAGACATCTTGCATTATATGACCATAATGATAGAGAATGGGTTGTAAACAAAATTGTTTATTCACTGAAAAAAAGCAATGCTGATGATGTTTTTGAGTTTGTGGCAAGGGAAATGGCAGATAATCTTATTGACAAGAACACGCTTAATAATGCAGTTTTCGTCGGAATTCCGAGAACTCCTAAATCGGTAAGAAAATACGGCTATGACCATGCCAAAAAGCTTGCAAAGAAGCTTGCAGAAATACTGGACGGTGAATACGTTGATGCATTGGGGCATCGGGGCGGAGATGCCGAACAGAAGACCTTGAATAAAGCACAAAGAGCCTTGAATGCAAAAAATAATTGTTTTATAAAAGATAAAGCAATACCCAAAATCAAGGGCAAAACTGTGTTTCTTGTAGATGATATAGGTACTACGGGTGCTATGACCGGTGCTTGTGCAGAGATACTGCATAATAACGGCGCGAATAAGGTTTTATGCTTGCTTGCGGCAAAAAATAAGCTACAAAAGAATAAGTAACAGATAACAAAATGTAATATATTTGTGAACAACACAAATCCCCTTGACAAAAAGGGGATTTGTTGTTATAATGTGTAAAGTGTTTTGCTTTACAGGTGGATTGCGATGAATTATGATGAAAAAATCAATATGTCTTTATTGTTTGATTTTTACGGTGACATACTGACCGAGCGTCAAAAAGAAATTGCGTCCCTTTCATTTGATGAGGATCTGTCTCTCAGGGAGATATCCGAGATTACCGGTATTACTCCGCAGGGGGTGCGTGATGCGCTCAACAAGTGTAAAAGCATATTGACTGATATGGAAGAAAGGTTAGGGCTTCTTTCAAAGTTTTCCGAGAATAAGAAAAATACAGATTACATTATCGAAAAGCTTAACGGAATGAAAGAAGATAATCCTCTTCTCTCGGAGGAAATAGACGGCATAATTTCAGTTGCCGAAAAAATGCTTGATTAAGGAGGCGTATATTTATGACATTTTCAAGTCTTGCGGATAAGTTGTCCTCAGCATTTAAAAATTTCAGAAGCAAGGGTAAGCTTACCGAAAGCGATGTCAAAACAGGTATGCGCGAAATCAAGCTTGCATTGCTTGAAGCTGACGTAAACTTCAAGGTTGTTAAGGACTTTATTAATAAAGTAACCGAAAGAGCCGTAGGCTCCGAGGTTCTTGAAAGCCTTGTTCCCGCACAGCAGATTGTTAAGATAGTTAACGAAGAGCTTATCGCTCTTATGGGCGGAACCCAGTCGAAATTGACTATATCTCCTAAGCCGCCTACGGTTATTATGATGACCGGTCTTCAGGGTGCAGGTAAAACTACCCATGCGGCAAAGTTGGCTGCCCATTTCAAAAAGCAGGGCAAGAGACCTTTGCTTGTAGCCTGCGACGTTTACAGACCTGCGGCTATAAAACAGCTTGAGGTTGTCGGTTCTCAGATAGACGTTCCCGTATTTACTATGGGGGACAAGATAAGTCCTGTTGAGATTGCAAAAGCAGGTGTTGAACACGCAAAGAAAAACGGATTTGATATGGTTTTCGTTGATACGGCAGGTCGACTGCATATTGACGAAGATATGATGCAAGAGCTGAAAAGCATAAAAGAAAAGGTTGAACCCACTGAAATACTTCTTGTAGTAGATGCTATGACCGGTCAGGACGCGGTAAACGTTGCTCAGTCCTTTAACGACTTGCTTGATATTACCGGCGTTGTTGTAACAAAGATGGATGGTGATACCCGAGGCGGTGCAGTGCTTTCCGTAAGATACGTTACCGGTAAGCCTATTAAATTTGTGGGTATCGGTGAAAAGTTAGATGCTATTGAACCTTTCCACCCTGACAGAATGGCTTCAAGAATACTCGGTATGGGTGATATGCTTTCTCTTATTGAAAAAGCTGAACAGGCCTATGACGAGAAAAAGGCTGCCGAGCTTGAACAGAAGCTTCGTGAGTCAAAGTTTACTCTTACGGATTACCTTGAGCAGTTTGAGCAGATAAGAGGTATGGGCTCAATGGAACAGCTTATGGGTATGATGCCCGGAGTTAAAGGCCTTGATCTTAAAGATGCTAAGATAGATGAAAAACAGATAGACCGTATGGAAGCTATCATAAAGTCTATGACGGTTAAAGAACGCGAAAATCCCGATATTATTTCTCCATCAAGAAAAAAGAGAATTGCTTTGGGAAGCGGTACTTCCGTTGAAGACGTTAACCGTTTGCTCAAGCAGTTTGAGCAGACAAATAAGCTTATGAAGCAGTTATCGCAAGGAAAGGGTATACCCGGTCTTGGCGGTTTTGGTGGATTCGGTAACAGATACACAAAGAAGAAACTTAAAAAGAACAAGAAAAAGAAAAAATAAAAATTTTAATATTATATAATTTTTGGAGGACAAAAAAATGGTAAAAATCAGACTTAAGAGAGTTGGCGCAAAGAAGCAGCCCTTCTACAGAGTAGTAGTTGCAGATTCAAGATCTCCCCGTAACGGCAGATTTATCGAAGAAATCGGTTATTACAACCCCTTGACAAATCCTGCTGAAATTAAGATCGACGCTGAAAAGGCAACAAAGTGGATCGGTAATGGCGCTCAGCCCACAGAGACTGTAAAAGCACTTCTCAAAAAAGCCGGCATTACTGAATAATATATCTGCGGTAAAATACTATGTTGGATTTGAAACAGATTCTCACAGATATTGCGAAAGCAATAGTTGATGAGCCTGATGCGGTTACCGTAATCGAGAACGACAACGGAAACAGTGTTGTTTTGACTTTGAGTGTTGCTGCTCCCGATATGGGTAAGGTTATCGGTCGTAACGGCAGAATTGCAAAAGCGATTCGTACTGTTATGAAAGCGGCGGCAAATGCTGACGGTAAAAAAGTTACAGTCGAAATCAGATAAAATATAAGCCTACGGACAAAATAATCCGTAGGCTGTATTTTTTTGAGCAAATAAAGAATAGTGGCACAAACCAAGAGAGGCAAGTTCTTCGCCAAGCTTCTGCGAAAGAAAGTAGGTCAGTACATACAATAAAGTACGTACAGACCAGATATTCAAAGTTCTTTGCCTACTTTCTTTCAAAAGCCCTCTCAGTCAGCTTCGCTGACAGCTCCCCCAGAGTGGGAGCCTTTTTGTTCGCACAAACCAAGAGAGGTAAGTTCTTTGCCAAGCTTCTGCGAAAGAAAGTAGGTTAGTACATACAATAAAGTACGTACTGACCAGATATTCAAAGTTCTTTGCCTACTTTCTTTCAAGAAAGTAGGGATTTCCTTAAAAGAAAGTAGGGGGGGCTTCAGGAAGTTCAAACCAGAAGGTCGAGCCCTGTCCTAAGGTGCTAAATACACCGTAGTAGCCCTCGTGAAGCTCTACTATTGATTTTACTATGGAAAGTCCCAATCCCGAGCCCATTTGAGCACGGCGGTGGAATTTATCCACCTTGTAATATCTGTCCCAAATAAGAGGTAGCTTATCGGGTTCAATTCCTTCGCCTGTATCGGTAATCTCAATTCTGACGTAGCTTTTTCCGTTATGCTCAGCTCTTGTTTGTTTGATTATAACCTTTTTATCTTCGCCTGTATGGGTTACGGCATTGTTCACGAAATTATAGAGAACTTGCAGTATTTTTTGTCTGTCTGCAACGACGTTTGCCGAAGTCGTTCCCATAAAGCTTATGTCATATCCATTCTGGTCAACAAGTCTTTGGTAACGGGCTGCGGTTTCTTTTATAACTTCGGTTATATCAAAGAGTTCTTTTTTTAGTTCAAAGGTGTTCGCTTGAAGCTTTGACAGGTCAAGCACGTCATTTACAAGGGAGGTAAGCCTTTTTGACTCATCAATGATTATCTGCAGGTTTTCTGCGGTCATTTCATTGGGAATATCTCGCATAACCTCGCTGTATCCCGTAATCAGCGTTAACGGTGTACGCAAGTCGTGGCTTATGTTTGCAACAAGCTCGCGTTTCAAAACTTCATTTTTCTTTAGTTCTGATGCCGCATAGTTAAGACTGTCCGATAGAATGGCTATTTCCTTTGAAGAATGTGACGAAAAGTCTGTATCATAGTTTCCCTTAGCAAGTTCGTTTGCCGAGTTTGTAAGCTTCTTTAACGGTCTTGTAAGGCTGTTTGAGATTAAAAACGAAAGCAAAAGTGCAATAGCCAGTAAAGCGATGCTTATATATATAAGCATTTTATTTAATGTTTTTACTGTTGAATCTACCGGTGTCAGTATGGAGTTTATAAAAATTATAATATCCTCACCGTTGCTGTCCGTAATGCATTTTGTAATAATAATGTTTTCTTCCGAGGTTGTCTCTTCGTCTTTTACCGAACGGAACACTCCCGTCTGAGTGTCAAGCTTAAAGCGCTCGTACAAGGTTCCACCCATACTTTTTGCGTCAAGGTAAAGTCTTGCTCGGTCTTTGTAGGATATATTATGAATAACGCAGTTGTGAAGTGCCTCGGTTGATATAATAACCTTACTTTTACTGTCCTGAACAAGAATACACAGCTCGTTTTTTCGTGCTAATTCCTCGGCTTTTTTATCTAAGGAAGTGCTATAGAGATATTCGGTTATTTCTGAGGCGCTTTTGTTTAGTTCATTCATTTTTATTGCTCTGTATATATCATCAAGCAATACTGTTTGAGTAATCCACAAAATAACTAAAATAATTGCGGTGAAGAATGCAAGAAAGCCAAACACTTTCCATTTTATACTTAATGGTCTTTTAGTTTTTGGTTGGCGTTTCAAAGCGATATCCCACCCCTCTTACAGTTACTATAAGCTCCGCATACGGCCCAAGCTCTTTTCTAAGAAGCTTTATATGGGTGTCGAGAGTTCTGTCGTCTCCATAAAAGTCATAGCCCCATACGTCGCAGATAAGCTTTTCTCGGCTGAGTGCAATGTTTTTATTTCTTATCATATAGAAAAGAAGGTCATATTCCTTTGGAGAAAGGTTGAGTCTTTCGCCGTCAACGTATACAAGTCTTGCTGTCAGGTCGGCTGTAAATCCTTTTACTGTCAAAATCTCATTTGGCTGTGTTTGAGGGTTTGGCTTTGCTCTTTTCATAATGGCATTGATTCTGAGCATAAGTTCTTTGGGAGAAAAGGGCTTTACTACAAAATCGTCAACACCGACCTCAAAGCCGTTTATTCTATCGTATTCTTCACCTCTTGCCGACAAAATGAGTATTGGAGTATTTGAAAATTTTCTTATTTCTCTGCACGCAGAAAAACCGTCAAGCTCGGGCATCATTATGTCCATTATTATTATGTCATACACGTTGTTGCGGCACATATCAATTGCTTTCAGTCCGTTTTCGGCTTCATAAACGCTGTGTCCTTCAAAATATGCATACTTTTTTATAAGAGCGCGGATATGCTCTTCGTCGTCAACTATAAGTATTTTATACACGGTTTCTCCCTCCCGCTTCTGTTTACTAATAATGCTGTGCAAAAAAACTTCGCACAGCATTATTATATAATATATTTATTTTCTTTTCAAGTAATTAATAAAAATATAGTTATTCCGTAGCAAGTGTATTTTCTGCTGAATCAATAAGTGTTACTTCAACGTCAATCATCTTGTTCTTTCTTGAAACGGTTACAGTAACCTTGTCTCCTACCTTATGTCCTGTAATTATCGATTTAATGTCTGATGATGTCGTTACAGAGTTACCGTCTATGGCAATTATTCTGTCTCCTGCCTTAAACTCTTCGTTAAGTGCCTTTTGGATATATACGCCGTAATTGCTTACTCCATACATATATCTTTGATAATCTGTCGTTACTTCAATAATTGTGATACCTATAGAAGGTCTGCCTGTAACGTGTCCCTTTTCCATCAAATCCTTGATGATGATTTTTGCTGTGTTTACGGGAATGGCAAAGCCAAGACCCTCAACACTTGAACCTGAGGATTTTGCATTTACTACGCCGATAAGTTCTCCGTTTGCGTTAAACAAACCGCCGCCGGAGTTGCCGGGGCTTACTGCCGCATTGGTCTGAAGAAGAACCATTGTTTCGCCTTCAACTGTAATTTCTCTGTCAAGTGCACTGATTATTCCATCTGTAACCGTTCCGCCCAGTTCTCCTAAGGGATTACCTATTGCAACGGTAAGCTCACCGATAACAAGCTTGGAAGAATCACCGAATACTGCGGGAATGAGGTTTTCAGCTTCTATTTTAACAACTGCGATATCAGTTTGTGCATCTGTTCCGATAAGTTTTGCCTTATATTCATCACCGTTGGTGAATCGAACAGTTATGTTTGATGCTCCGCTTATAACGTGGTTGTTTGTCACAATATATCCGTCTTTGGAAATAACAACGCCGCTTCCTGCGCCTTCGGTTACGTACTGTCCGTAAAAGCTGTTGTTTACAACGGCTTCTGTTCTTATTTCAACAACAGAGGGAAGTGCTACTGCAGCTACGGTTGCAACCGTCCCTGCCTTTGTTGTGCTCTCGGGAAGTTCTCTATCTATTGTTTCAAAAAGAACCGTTGAGCCTTCGGGGGTATTGTTTGCACCGGTATCTTTTGCGGGTTCGTCTTCAACTTTGCTGTTAAATAAATACATTCCGCCAAATGCTCCCGCAAAACCGCAGAGTAGTGAGAGGAGTATGCAGCATATTACTATTCCTGCATGACCTTTTTTCTTTTCTTTCTTTTTCTTTTCAACGGGGGGCTGATAAGGATTGTTGTATCCTTGATTATTTAAAGGATAAGAATACATACTTCCCGACGGAGTGCCGTCTCTGTTTGCAGATGAATAGTATCCCGTATTATAAGGAGGATATGAATAGCCTCTGTTTTCCTGATTATATTGAGGAGCTTCTCTGTTTTCAAAATAGCTTTTTTCCTCAACCTTAGGTGTGGAATCTATAGACGGAGTCGGGTTGGGGGTTATCGTCTCGTTTGACGGAATATTTGTGTTTTCGTATCCGTTTTCATTGTTTCTGATTTCGTCTGACATATTTTTTCTCCTTTTTTATATTATTGTTTGTGTTACGAGCTTAGTATATACTTTTAATGTGACGTTCTTGTGATATTTTTGCGTTTTATTTCTGAAAATAAAATGAAAATATCGAAAATGACGCCGTTATTATCTCTATACGAAAGTTATTGTAAACACCTATTGTGAAGACTGTGTGAAGACTGCACGAAACATTAATGAAAAACTTGAAAAAAATTTCATTTTTTACATAATTTTTTCAAATAATCCATTGTAAATATGCTAATAATTATGTACAATATATCTGTTGAAAAATATTCTCATATTTGGAGGTATATTAACTTGATTGAAGTACAAAATCTTGTGAAAAAATACGGAAACCATACTGCAGTTAAAGGTATCAGCTTTAAGGTTGATACGGGAAAAATCTATGGCTTCCTCGGTCCTAACGGTGCCGGAAAGTCTACTACTATGAATATTATGACCGGTTGTCTTGCCGCTACCGAGGGTAAGGTTATTATTAACGGTCATGACATTTATGATGACCCAAAGGAAGCAAAAAAATGTATAGGCTATCTTCCCGAGCTTCCGCCTGTCTATATGGATATGACTCCCCTTGAGTATCTTCGCTTTGTTGGTAAGGCAAGAGGTGTTAAAAAGGCTGAGCTTTCCACCCAAATTGAAGACATTATGGATATGACAGGTATTACCGACGTATCTAACCGTCTTATCAAAAATCTTTCAAAGGGTTACAGACAAAGAGTTGGACTTGCTCAGGCGCTTATCGGTTATCCTGAAATAATCATTCTCGACGAGCCTATGGTTGGTCTTGACCCTAAGCAGATTATCGAAATCAGAGAGCTTATCAAATCTCTTAGAGAAAAGCATACTGTTTTCCTCAGCTCACATATTTTGAGCGAAGTAAGCATGATATGCGACTACGTTATGATTATTGCTGACGGTAAGCTTGTTGCGAGTGATACACCCGAAAATCTCAGTAAGCATATTTCCGGAAATACTCTTGATATTTCCGTTAAGGGCAACACCAAGACTATTCTTTCTGCACTTAAGGGCGTTAAGGGCGCAGGTGAAATTACTGTTGTTTCCGAAAACGACGGAGTAGTAAGAATCAAGATTATGTCTGATACGGACATTCGTTCCGAGGTATTCTTTGCACTTTCTTCTATAAAGGCTTCCATTATGGAGCTTTCAAATAGCAGTATGAGCCTTGAGGATATCTTCCTTAAGCTTACAGAAAAGGAAGAACCTACCGAAGCTGAAGAAACTATATTGTCTGAAGATGACGAGGAAAATGAGGAAGAAAACGAAGAAGAATATACTCCTTTGTTTACTTCTGACGTTGAAACAAATGACAAGAAAGGAGAGGATAAATAATGTTGGCGGTTTAT
>JAFQOB010000262.1 GCA_017395725.1 Clostridia bacterium | reverse complement strand
ATAAAATTTCTCTTTCATATTAGTCAACCTTTCTGCCTGAATGGAGGCGAAATGGAATTTTTATGCCAAACCTTTTTCAATTCTGTTAATCAAATCTGCAATACAACCTTCATCATTTGAGCAAAGATGAATACTGCAGAAATCTTTAACAGCTTGAAGTGAATTAGAGGGACAACAAGCAAAGTCAGCTGCTCTGAGCATATCAATATCATTTTCATAGTCTCCGACAGCATATATTCTCTTAGTTATTCCTAAATTTTTATAATCTGCTCTAATTTGCTCAATAGCAGAACCTTTTGAAACACATTTTGGCTGAATATCAATAAGCGTTTTCGCTGAAAGAAAAACGTCTACAAATTCTGAATATCTTTCCTCAATAATACTTTTGATACCCAAAATAGCTTCTTGAGTAGAGCATACTGTGAGTTTATTTATTTTATCAACAGGAAGAGTGTCATAATCGTATACTCTTACGTTTAACATATAACCGTGTGCAATTTGACGTTTAATTTCTTCGTTTTCGTCGGGGGTAAGATATTCGTCTCCGCGAACTATTCTGATTCCCGCTTCGCTGTTAATCTCTCTTGTAGTGTACATAATATCACGTACAATTTCTTCGGAAACAAACTTTTCGTGAGATCTTTCGCCGGTTATATAATCATAGAAATAGCTTCCGTTTGAATAAATGCAAGGCGCATTTACCATTTCTTTTACTTTAGGCTCCGCAACGTCAAGAACAAATCCTGCTCTTCCCGACGCAACTATAAAGGTTCCGCCAAGTTCGGTAAACCTCTTAATTGAAGAGATGTTGTTATCGGGCACAGTTGCATTACTTCCTCTGAGCGTTCCGTCAAAGTCGGTCACTATCATTACGTCATTAAAAGGCGATTTATTTGATTTTAACATAATGTATCAAACCTTTCTGAGTTTAGACAAAGTGTTTTCAAAATATTCGGGAAGCTGGCTGTCGAAACTCATTAATTCACGTGATATGGGGTGAACAAAAGAGATTGTTTTTGCGTGTAGACATTGCCCTTCTACCCCCAGCTTGTCTCTTGCGCCGTAAACAGTATCACCAACGATAGGATGCCCTTTACTTGATGTGTGTACCCTAATTTGATGTGTCCTTCCGGTTTCAAGTCTAAATCTAACGTGAGAAAAACCGTTATATTCCGAAATTACTTCGTAATGTGTTACCGCATTTCGTCCGTCAGATACAATTGCCATTTTCTTTCTATCCTTAGGGTGTCTGCCTATAGGAGCATCAATCGTTCCCTTTTCTTCCTTAAATCTACCGCAACAAATCGCCTCGTAAAATCTATCAAAGGTATGGGATTTAATTTGTTCTGCAAGGGAGACGTGGGCTATATCGTTTTTTGCAACCACAAGGAGCCCGCTTGTGTCTTTATCGATTCTGTGAACAATGCCGGGGCGGATAACTCCGTTAATTCCCGAAAGCGAATCACCGCAATGATAAAGCAATGCATTCACCAAGGTTTTATCGGGATTCCCCGGTGCCGGATGAACTACCATTCCCTTGGGTTTATTTACAACAAGCAAACAATCATCTTCATATACAATATCAAGACTGATTTCTTGCGGTTTGTTTTCACATTCAACGGCATCGGGAACCTCAAACTCAATCAAATCATCAGACTTAATTTTATAATTTTTCGTTGCAACAGCACCGTTAACAGTAACCAAACCGTCTTTCAATAATTTTTGAGAGGCGGAACGTGTTATATTTCCACGTTCCGCCATAAAAACATCTAAACGTTTGTCAAGATCTTCCTTTTTAATCGGTCTCAGTTTCATCATTTGTTACCTCATCCGATTTTTTATCGTCAAGAAAAGCAAGGTCGCTCTTCTTGAGAATAATATCAAGAATAAGAAGTCCGACGCCAATACAGATAAACGTATCAGCTATATTAAATACAGCAAAGTTAATCAAAGTAAAATCAACAAAATCAACAACAAAGCCGTTAATTGTTCTGTCAATCATATTACCGATCCCGCCGCCAACAACAAAACACAGTCCGGTCAACATAATGGGATGCAAATATTTTTTATATTTAAACATAACAACCATTATAATAACCATTACAACAGTCGACAAAATCATAAAAACCCATCTATGATTTTGCAACATTCCAAATGCCGCGCCACTATTTTCAACGTACGTAAGATGCAATACATCTTTAATAATCGGAACAGAAACGACAGGCATAAGATACTTAACTGCAAGGTATTTTGTAATTTGATCAAGCACAATTACTGCAACTATGCACAGGGTGCACAAAATATAGGACATTATAACCTTACCCTTGTATTACTTTAAATTTTATTCAGCGACAATAGCTTTACAACGAGCGCAAAGATGAGCTTCTCCTACAGCTTCACCGTCTGTAGTGTACATCCAGCAACGATCACATTTCTCACCGTCAGCCTTAACAACTTCTACAGAAATCGCACTGCCTTCTTCGGAGTATGCGCCGTCAGCAGCCTTGCCTTTAATCACTTCAACCTGTGACGTAATAAACATTACAGCAAGTTCGTTACCAAATGCATTCAACATATTCAATACATCATCAGATTCTGTATAAATCTTAACTTTTGCTTCAAGAGATTTACCAATAACCTTTTCAGCTCTTGCGAGTTCAAGGGCCTTCATTACAACGTCTCTTGTTTCAAAAAGTCTGTCATATTTTTCTTTTACGTCAGTAAAATCATAAGCATCATTAACATTAGGCATATCATTCAAAAGAACGTGTCTTGTGTCATCTGCTTCGGTGTGAGGCATAAAGCTCCAAGCTTCGTCGGCTGTAAATGTGATAATAGGAGCCAAAAGTCTCGTGATAGTGCTAAGAATAATATACATAGCAGTCTGAGCAGAGCGTCTTGCCATACTGTCCTTGCCCTCTGTATAAACACGGTCTTTTGTAATATCAATGTAAAGCTTAGAAAGCTCAACTGTACAGAAATCATTAAGAACGTGATATACGATATGGAATGAGTAATTACTGTAAGCATCGCGGACAGTCTTAACTATATTATTAAGATGATACAATGCCCATTTATCAATATCGTAAAGCTCATTTACATCAACCATATCCTTGTTAGGATCAAAGTCAGAAATATTACCCATAAGAATTCTGAGAGTATTACGAATCTTACGGTATGCTTCGGAAAGCTGTTTGAATATAGCATCAGAAACACGAACGTCTACCTGATAGTCTGAAGATGCAACCCAAAGTCTAACAAGGTCTGCGCCGTATTTAACAATCATTTCTTCGGGAGCGATTGCGTTTCCGAGAGATTTGTGCATTGCTTTACCTTCGCCGTCAACAACCCAACCGTGTGTAAGTACCTGCTTGTAAGGAGCACCTTCGCCCTTTGCACCTACAGCAGTGAGAAGTGATGACTGGAACCAACCTCTGTACTGGTCAGCACCCTCAAGATAAAGGTCTGCGGGCCATTTTGAATCTTCTTTGTTTTCAAGAACAGCAAAATGGCTTGAACCGGAATCGAACCAACCGTCAAGTGTGTCTGTTTCTTTTGTAAAGCTCTTTCCGTGACAATGAGGACATTCAAAGGTTTCGGGAAGTATATCTTTTACATCAAGCTGATACCAAGCATTTGAGCCCTTTTCAGCAAACAACTTAGAAACCGCTTCAATTGTTTCGTCTGTACAAACAGGCTTTCCGCAGTCTGCGCAATAGAATACAGGAATAGGAAGTCCCCAGTGACGCTGACGGGAAATACACCAGTCAGCACGTTCTCTTACCATCTGAGTAATTCTTTCGCCGCCCCAAGCAGGAATCCATTCAACGTCTTCACAAGCCTTTACAGCATCTTCTTTGAATGCGTCAACAGAACAGAACCACTGAGGTGTTGCTCTGAATATAATAGGCTTCTTACATCTCCAACAGTGAGGATATGAGTGTGTAAATTCTTCAGAAGCAAATAATGCACCGCTTTCTTT
>JAFQOB010000261.1 GCA_017395725.1 Clostridia bacterium | reverse complement strand
TATCGCAAGAAAAAAGAAAGCCGTACAAGACCAACAGGCTATGATGGCGGCTCACTTGTTAAACAAAAATAAAAAACAAAATAAACCCGATGAAAACACAAAGAAGTTCGGTATTTTGGTTGGAGTTATCATACTCTGCGCCGCTATAATCGCTTCTATTGCAATTATTTTCAGCGGCAATGATGACCCCAAGAAGCCTGTTGATACAACAATAGATACAGTTCAGCAGACATCAGCTCCCGACACTTCTGCTCCCGAAGACAGCGAAACAAGCGCTTCCCAAACTGATGAAATTACAGAACCTGAAACTGAGCCTGAAACTGAACCTGAAACCACTATCCCGGAAACAACGGCTCCTGTAGTTCCCGTTGAAGTTCCCATTACAAATACTACGGGCGTTATTTCTACAGTTGCAAACGGTAAATGGCCCTCCGGTGCTTCCGGAAACGTTTCTGTTGGCGGTCTTGTTTACACAGACGGTGAATATGATTATATTGCTTCCAACGGTATTACCGTTCTCGACAAATCGGGTAATACTGTAAGCACGCTTACCGCAAACAAAGCTCTCGGCATTACCGGTAGCGGTACCTATATTTTCTATATTGACGAACAGTACTCTGTTCACAGAATTGATATTACAACAAAAAACGATATAACCTTCCCCTTTAAAGCAAGAATGATTTGTGCCTACTATGATGAACTTTATTACGCCCCCGCAGAAGGCCCCGGCTTTTTTGCCTCCAACTTCTACGGAGATAAGACCAAAATCATTACAACAACACTTAATATTTATGCTTTAAATAATACAGCAGACAAGCTTTACTTCTCAACAGATGAAAGCCTTGCAGTTATAACCTCACAAGACGGCGCTGTTACTACCTTCTGTCCCGACGGTGCAAAAACTCAAAGTATTATCGAAATCACCGAATGTATTTTCTATACAGATGCTAAGGGGGTACTCAAGTTCTACAATCCCAAGCTTGGCCCTAAGCCCGGTTTCGAATACCCCAGACACGGTATGAATATTACATACGTTTCAGCCTTTGATAACAGAGTTTACGTAAGAGCTGTTAACCCCTCAAACGGTGCTGTTACCTGGCTCTCTACTTCTTGGATTTCAGGCACTTGGCTCTTTAATCCCGCAGCCTTTAAACCCACCGGTGTCACCACAGATGCCCTTTATATTACAGGCACCGCAATCTATGACGCTAATTTAAACAGATTTGCAGTAAAATAATTTTTACCACTATTATTTAACCACAAGGAGAAAAACATGTCAAAACCGGTTGTTGCCATTGTAGGCAGACCAAATGTTGGAAAAAGTACTCTTTTCAACAAATTGGCAGGCGAAAGAATTTCTATAGTCGAAGATACTCCGGGCGTGACCCGAGATAGAATTTATCACGAAATCGAATGGGCCGGCAGAACACTTATGCTCATTGATACCGGCGGTATTGAACCTAAAACAGATGACCTCATTTTAAAATATATGCGACTTCAGGCTGAAATCGCAATTGAAACCGCTGACGTTATTATCTTTATGACCGACGTTAGAACAGGACTTACCGCTGATGACAGAGATATCGCAAGAATGCTTTTAAAAAGTAATAAGCCCATTGTACTCTGCGTAAACAAGGTTGATAAGATAGGCGACCTTCCCTATGAATTTTACGAATTTTACGAGCTTGGCTTCGTCGGCGACCCCATTCCCGTTTCCTCTATTCACGGTACGGGTTCGGGAGACTTGCTTGACAAGGTCCTCGAATTTCTTCCCGAAGGAAACGAAGAAGAAAACGAAGACGATGATGCTATCAGCGTTGCTGTTATCGGAAAACCCAACGCGGGTAAAAGCTCTATTATTAACAAAATCCTCGGCGAAGACAGACTTATCGTTTCCAATATTCCCGGTACCACCCGAGACGCTATCAACACGCGTGTAGAAAACTCGCACGGCAAGTATGTATTTGTTGACACGGCAGGTATCAGAAGAAAAGCAAGAGTTGATGACAGAATTGAAAAATACTCTGTTTTGCGTTCTAAAATGGCTGTCGAAAACGCAAACGTTTGCGTTCTTATGATAGATGCCTCAGAAGGTATAACAGAGCAAGACGAGCATATCGCAGGTCTTGCCCACGAAGCCGGTAAACCAACTATTATCGTTGTAAACAAGTGGGACCTTATCGAAAAAGACAATAAGACTGTTAATGAATTTACACAGAAAATTCAAACTGCCCTTGCTTATATGCCCTACGCCCCCATTCTGTTTATTTCAGCTAAAACAGGTCAGCGTATCGACAAGCTTTTCGAATTTATTAACTACGTCTACGAGCAGTCTGTATTGCGTATTTCTACCGGTATGCTTAATGACGTATTAAACGACGCTGTTACTAAGGTACAGCCTCCATCAGATAAGGGCCGTCGTCTTAAAATTTACTATATGACTCAGGTTGGAATCGCTCCCCCTACCTTCGTTATTTTCTGTAACGACGCAGAGCTCTTCCACTTCTCCTATCAAAGATATATCGAAAACAGAATCAGAGAAGTATTTGGCTTTAAGGGTACTCCTATTAAACTCATAATTCGTCAGAAAGGAGATAACAACGACTGATAATGGATGCTTTGAAAGAATTATTTAAAGTAGGTATAGTTAACAAGCTTTTCGGCACACAGCTTATTTCTGACGAAACGGGCGCTGTATTTTATAATATCCCCTGGCATTATGCAATACCTGCATTTGTTTTGCTTTTGCTTATAGGATACTTGTTCGGAAGCTTTAATTTTGCAACGTTTATTTCTAAACGAAAATACAACGACGATATCCGTGAGCACGGAAGCGGTAATGCGGGTATGACGAATATGATGAGAACATACGGCACAAAAGCCGCCGTTTTTACCCTCCTCGGCGATATTTTAAAAGCGGCTCTCGCTTGTCTTCTGGGTTATCTTATTATGGGCAGAGCCGGCGCATACGTTGCGGGTCTTGGCTCCATAATCGGACATACCTGGCCTCTTTACTATAACTTTAAAGGTGGAAAAGGTGTCGCAACTGCCCTCGCAATGATACTTTGCACTAATCCCCTGGTTGCTTTGATTCTTTTGGTTTTGTTCGTCGCAATAGTAGCTATGACAAAGTTTATTTCACTCGGTTCTATTATGGGCGCACTTATCTACCCTATTATACTTGCAAAATTCGGTACGCTCAACATAATTGAAATGATTTGTTGCTTTGCCTTAGTCATTCTTCTCGTATTTAATCACCGTTCAAATATAAAAAGACTACTCAACAATGAAGAAAACAGATTCTCATTTAAAAAAAGCAAATAACACCCAAAAATACTGCCTTTTCAGGCAGTATTTTTTATCCCCCCTCCCTCCCACCGAGAAAAGCTGTGTTAATGCCGGCTTTTTTAGGCGTTTCTGTTATGACGCTTCTTAATTCTAACGTTGCAATGCCCATAAAAAACATTGTAAGCCCTTTCGTTTATCCATTCTACTTGACAAAAATTGTAAAAAGAGTTATCCTATATATGTATAGTTTTAT
>JAFQOB010000260.1 GCA_017395725.1 Clostridia bacterium | reverse complement strand
TACTTTCTTGAAAGAAAGTAGGCAAAGAACTTTGCCTCTCTGGTTTGTGCCACTTAATATTGCTAATACAGACCTACTTTCTTTTTAGCAAAGAAAGTAGACAAAGAAACCCCGCTTTCTTTAGCAGAAAGCTTGGCAAAGAACTTGCCTCTCCGGTTTGTACAAACATTATCACTATATCGTAGGGCGGGGGCTTGCTCCCGCCGTAAAAAACAAATAACAATATATAAACATTTCCCCTATGGTCATTCCGAGCAAGTCGAGGAATCTCCGTATGAACACTTCTGCACACAACACTAAAAAACGCTCTCACTGAATGAGAGCATTTTTTATTTTAAAAATTATTACATTTTGACGGAGGAACTCCATACTTTTTCTTAAAAATCTTCGAAAATGCAAATATATCGTCATATCCTACACTTGATGCAACCTCGGAAACTGAATATTCCCCCGATGTCAACAGATATTTTGCCTTTTCAAGCCTATAATCCACCAGATATTTTTGTGGGCTGACACCTATATATTTAGTAAAAATACGCGAAAAATATCTGCGGTCTATTCCAAGATTCTTTGCAATTCCGTCAATGGTTATATGAGTCTGATAGTTTGCCTGTATGTAGTCGGCAGCTTTTATACAATATTGAGATACGGAATTATCGTATTTTTGCGGTTTATTTTGAATAAGCAATCTTTCAAGAATGGCATAAAGCTTTGCGTTTAGCGAAAGTGCCGATACCTCTTTACCTGCGGGAATATGCCTGAATTCGTCAAACAATCCATACAACTCGGGACAGTACATAGCATACACGTCATCATCAAAACCGCACATTGAAAATAACGATTCCACCTCACTGCCCTCAAAAGATATCCACGAATAAACCCAAGGGTCCTCTTTGTCGGCTTGTTGTTTTATTATCATATCTGGCTTTATCAAAAAAAGGTGATTCTTTTCAAGCTTGTATGTTTTGCCCTTTACGGTATATTCGCCCTTTCCCGACAAAACGTAATGAAGATTGTAATAAGTATGAACAGACGGTCCCCAAAACCCACCGGGCTTACGCTTATGCCAACCGCATTTTATGGGGTTCAAATCATTGAAATGCATATTCTTTACCAGAAAAGAACACATATTCTGTATATCATTGGAACACAGTGCCATTTTTCTATCACCTCTTTAGCGACATTATAACATAATATAAACCCCAAAGTCAATGTTTTTTTCATAAAGATGTGTTATAATAACATTATAATAGCCTTATTGATATGTGTAGGATAGATTAGTTTTATTGACAAATCACCTTTTTTCTTATATAATGGGCTTATACAGTAAAAAATATATACTTTCAATTATTCAGGAGATAGTGTATTATGCAAAAAGAATTTGAAATTTTAAGTAACTTTGCCTTAGACGGAACTCCCGTTTCTCTTAAACCCTTGGGTTGCGGTCATATTAACTCAACCTTTCTTGTTAAGTGTGACAACGGAAATAAGTACAATTTCCAGAAAATCAACAACCACGTTTTCAAAGACGTTGATGCTTTGATGAACAACATTGACTCGGTTACTTCTTTCCTTAAACAAAAAACCATTGCAAATGGCGGTGACCCCGACAGAGAAACACTTACCGTTGTAAAAACAAAAGACGGCAAAAACTATTATAAAGAAAACGACGACGCATATTGGAGAGTATATCTTTTTGTAGATGACGTTATCACTCTTCAGGTTATTGAAAACCCCGAACATTTCTATTATGCAGGTAAGGCATTCGGTAACTTCCAAAAGCTTCTCGCAGACTTCCCCGCAGAAAAGCTTGCCGAAACTATTCCGAATTTCCACAATACAGTATCCCGTTACGCTGACTTTGAAGCTCAAATCGCAGCAAACAGAAGCGGCAGAGCTAGCGAAGCTGAAGCGGAAATTGCCTTTGCAAGAAAATATAAATGGCTTTCCGAAGAGCTTTATCCCCTTATTGCAAAGGGCGAGCTCCCCTTGCGCGTTACTCACAATGATACAAAATTAAATAACGTTCTTCTCGATAAGGAAACAGGTAAGCCCGTTTGTGTTATTGACCTTGATACAGTTATGCCCGGTCTTTCACTTTACGATTACGGCGACAGTATGAGATTTGGTACAAACCCTGCCGCAGAAGATGAAAAGGACCTTTCCAAAGTTTACAGTGACTTGGTTCTCTTTGAAGAATATACAAAAGGCTTCCTTGAAGAGTGCGGCGCTGCATTAACTAAGAAAGAAATTGAACTGTTGCCTATTTCCGCCCTCGTTATGACCTACGAATGCGGTATACGCTTCTTGGCAGACTTCGTTGACGGAGACCACTATTTCCACACCGAACGCCCCGAACATAACCTCGACAGAGCCCGTACTCAGTTTAAGCTCGTTGCCGATATGGAAGCGAAACTGCCCGAAATGAAGGCTATAGTTGCTAAATACGTATAATCTTAACCACTATTACATAAAGAAAGAGGTAATATTATGGAAAATTATTACACAAAACCCGCCCGTATTATTATGGCGGCAGGTATGGGAAGCCGTTTTGGCGGTTTGAAGCAGGTTACTCCCCTTGGTCCCTCAGGTGAGCTTATTATCGACTACTCCATTCACGACGCAATGGAAGCAGGGTTTGAAAGAATAGTATTTGTTATCAAACACGAAATCGAAGATGTTTTCAAAGAATTTATCGGAAACAGAATAGAAAAAACAGTTCAGACCGATTATGTGTTCCAGGAGCTTAACGAACTTCCCGAGGGTTATTCTATCCCCGACGGCAGAGTTAAACCCTACGGAACAGCTCACGCTGTTTGGTGCTGCAGAGACGTTGTAAAGGGACCCTTTATGGTTATCAACTCCGATGACTACTACGGAAAAGATTGCTTTAAGCTTATCTACGACTTTATCACAAAGCCCACAACAGACAACATTAAGCATCTCGCTATGGCAGGTTACATTCTCGAAAACACTCTCACTGAAAACGGTACTGTTTCCAGAGGTGTTTGCGAAATCGACAGCAATTATAAGATTATTGACCTTGTTGAACGCACAAAAATTGCTATCAGAGACGGCAAACCTATGTTTACCGAAGACGACGGACAAACCTGGACAGAGCTTGACAGAAAGTCTTACGTTTCAATGAACTGCTGGGGTTATCCTGCGGGAATGTTCGACCTCTTTGACAGAGAGCTTCGCGTATTCCTCGATACAACAGTTAAAGAAGATCCTATTAAGGGTGAGTTCTATTTACCTAAAATGGCTGACAAGATTACAAAAGAAGGTATTGCAGACATTACCGTTCTTCCCGTTTCTGACAAATGGTTCGGTGTAACCTACGCAGAAGATAAGCCTAAGGTTATGGCTGCTCTCAAAGACCTCGCAGATAAAGGCGTTTACGCACAGAGACTCTGGGATAAATAATGTAAATTATTAAACGGCGACCGATAAAAGTCGCCGTTTTTTAT
>JAFQOB010000259.1 GCA_017395725.1 Clostridia bacterium | reverse complement strand
TCATGATGTTGATAACAACACTGTTTGGTGGGAAGGTCTTGACAACAATCCTCCCGCAAACGCTATCGACTGGAAGGGCAACAAGTGGGATTACACCAAGTATGACAAGAAAGATAAGTCTACTTGCGGCGCTCATCCCAACTCCAGATTCACATCTATGGCAATCAACTGTCCTTGCATTTCTTCCGAATTTAACAATCCCGCAGGCGTTCCGATTTCTGCAATTGTATTTGGCGGCAGACGTGCGAAGACAGCTCCCCTGGTATATCAGTCACGTAACTGGAACAACGGCGTATTCGTTGGTTCAATTATGGCTTCCGAAACAACAGCAGCTGCAGCAGGTGCAGTCGGCGTAGTACGTCGTGACCCTATGGCAATGCTTCCTTTCGCAGGCTACAATATGGGTGACTACTTCAAGCATTGGATTGAAATGGGCACAAAGGTTACAAACAAGCCCCTTATCTTCAATGTTAACTGGTTCCGTACAGATGATGAAGGCAACTTCATTTGGCCCGGATTCGGCGACAATATGCGTGTTCTTCTTTGGATCCTCGCTCGTTGCGAAGGCAAGGTAGACGCAGTTGAAACACCTATCGGTTTTGTTCCTAAGGCTGAGGATATTAACATCGAAGGTCTTGATATAGACATTAACGTTGTTAAAGAACTTCTCACTGTTGACAAGGCAGTATGGAGAGAAGAAATCGGCGGAATTAAAGAGTTCTATGCAAAGATTGGTGACACTGTTCCCGCAGAACTTAAGGCTGAACTTGCAACTCTCGAAGCTAACCTTGCTGAATAAAATAGGCAATGATTAAAAAAAAGATGTGTGTGGGAAACCACACACATCTTTTGCATTTTATATATTGCAAGGGTTACAATAATTTGATATAATAGACAGGTGAGGTGAAGCTTATGACGGTGTTTGTGTGTTTAGATGATAACGACGGAATGATGTTTAATAACAGAAGACAAAGCCGAGACTCAAAGGTTGTAGAGCATATAAAAGCTATATCTAAGGGAAGACGGCTTTATATGGACAGTTATTCTGAAAAGTTATTCAAAGATAGTGAAATAACAGTTGATGATGATTTTTTGAATAAGGCAAAGGCAGAAGACTGTTGTTTTGTTGAAAGAGCGAATTTAAAGGAATATGATGAAGAGATAAAAGAATTAGTTGTTTTCAGATGGAATAGAGTATATCCCTTTGACAAACAAATAGATATAGGTTTTGAAGAGAGAGCACTCAAAGAAAGCTATGATTTTGAGGGTACGTCTCACGAAAGAATAACCTGCGAGGTATGGGTTAGATGAAGAGAGTGTATTTTACCTTAGCGGTAATATTAATTGCATTTGCGGTTGTTGCGTATATGAATATAGTTCCGCCGTACTCAGAAAGCGATAACGGCGAAAATGAGCAAATTTCGTTAGATTATTTTGACTATTCCAAGATTCCCGAATTTGACGGAAAGAATCCTTACGTCGTAGTAAATGATAATAAGCCCTATTTTGACGAGAGAAGCTATAGGACTAATTCTTACGAGGAATATGGAAAGTTAGATAACAAAGGGCGATGCACTTACGCTATGGCAAGTATAGGCAAAGACCTGATGCCGACAGAGGAAAGGGGCTCCATAGGCTCCGTTAAGCCTACAGGGTGGCAGATATCCAAATATGATTTTGTAGACGGAAATTATTTATATAACAGATGCCATCTTATAGGGTATCAATTGACAGGCGAGAATGCGAACAAGAGCAATTTAATAACAGGCACCAGATATATGAACGTGCAGGGAATGTTGCCCTTTGAAGATATGGTTGCAGACTACGTAAAGGAGACTGACAATCACGTTTTATATAGGGTAACGCCGATATTTTTAGATAACGAGCTATTAGCAAGAGGAGTGCTCATGGAAGCCATATCGGTTGAAGATAACGGCGACGGAATATGCTTCAATGTGTTTTGCTATAACGTACAACCCAAGGTACGTATAGACTATACTAATGGAGATAATTATGGCGAAGAGGAAAGCAGCGAGACGGTAGGAGAAAATGCAACTTACATATTAAATATTAGCTCTCATAAATTCCATAGAGTTGATTGCCCATCAGTAAAAGATATAGTATCGAGCAATAAGAAAGGGTATACAGGAACCCGTGAAGAGCTGATACTTGACGGATATTCGCCTTGCGGAAGCTGTAAGCCGTAAACAATTTATAGGGGGAGTATGAGACCCTTGTTTGTCATAATAAAAAAGCACCTATCAAGGTGCTTTTTTGATGAGTAATGGGCAGTCAGGGCGTTTCGCCACGAACCCCTGACCAAAGAGGCTTTTTGAAAAAAGCCCCTTTGGAAACCGCAAAAACTTTAGTACTGACTTTAGATTGTGCTATACTATTTGTTTTTACTGTTCTTCTATTATATCGGGAATAAAACTGTTGATTTCATATTCAGCGCTTGTTCTGAGGTCAACTCTATCGTGAGTAATTTGTGCGACTTGAAGAGTTTCAAAGTCGGTTAAATCGATATTTTCCACCATTACACAGTGTTCATCGACGAATACTGTGTCTTTTGTTTTGCCGTCGAGCTTTATTTTTGTATATTCATTAAACCTGTTTCCGCTAACCAAAAGATTATTTTCATTGTATTCAAGAGATGTAACGTAAATGTCATATACTCCCATTTCAATGTTAGTGGAAAGATATGGGCTAATGCCGTTATAGGTTATTTTATCGCCGTAAAGAACGTCATATTCAAGCATTTCAAGCTTGTTTTGGTAATTATCGATTTTTTCTGAAAGTTGATGTAATTTTGTTGTAGTACCGAGATTAGAGCCTAATATGGAGAGGAAATGAGCCATAAGCTGATAGCTGTTTAGGTTTTTATTCTCGCCTTTTATATCATAGTTTGCCCAGATAGCCCAGTCTGTTTGATATTTAGAACCTTCCAAGAGCTTGTCTTCTTCAAGATATATTGTGGGGAAATGGTCTCCGTAGAATAAAACAACAGTAGGCTCCTCAAAGGTTTTCAAAAAGCTGATGACTTCACCGACAAAGGCATCTGTTTCGTGGAGCTGCTCTACGTAGTAACGGTAATTAGCTTTGTTTTCGGAGTCGGTATTGTTTTCTAATTCAACTTGAATTTCGTGTTCCGAAGGTAACTCTTCGTCGGGATATTTGCCGTGAGCCTGAACGCTTACAGTAAATATGAAGTCTTGTCCTTCGGTAGACAAAAGACAGTCGGTAATTTGTTCTGTAAGAATTTTATCTTTTGCCCAACCGAGAGTGGTAAACTCGGGGTTATGCATCATTTCAAGGGGGATAAAAGTATCAAAACCGAGAGAGGAGTAAACAACGTTGCGGTCATAGAAAGTGGCTGTATGATTATGAACAGCGTGTGAGGAATAACCGTATTCTTTTAGGGTGAATGCAGGGGTTTCGCAGGTTGTTGACTGAAGAATGGTTTTGTAAGGGTATTCTCCGGGACCGAAGTGGTCGAGGTTCATACCGGTAAGGATTTCAAATTCTGTATTGGCAGTACCTCCGCCAATGGAGGGAACGGTAATAAGACCGTGTGGATAATTCTTTTTTAAATATGTAAAATTAGGGATAGGGTCTATGGTTGTAACAAGATTTGATACACGGTTGATATCAAAAAATGATTCCAGTTGAACGACGAGAATATTGGGTTTATTTTTTGGAGCAATATCAACGTCATTATTGATTTCTGCTAAAATACTATCCACAGTATCGTTGGCATATTCGGGCGGTTCGCTGATACCGACGTCAAATATACTTAAAGAGAAACAGTAGGCGAAGCCGTAATCCTTGTAAGCCTCGGCAAGACTGGGAAATTTTTTGCTAAGCAAACCTGTTTGAGTGCCGATAGAACCGGATATTACCATAGTTATAACAACGATTATAACGAACAAACTATTCTTTTTAAAATCAATTTTTGTTGAGTGATTTTTCTTCCAGAAAATAACAAACAGGGTTATAAACAGTATACCGCCAATAATAATAAGTGAAAGCTGGAACAAATTGAGGTAGATATCGATTATTCCAAGCATATTGATTGCGATAGAAAAGTCGATTGCGGAGAAGGGCGTAATTCTGTAGGCAAGAACAATACAGTTGATAAGTGAAAGAATAAGCCAAACAGAAGCTACGGTTGCCAAAGCAAATGCTTTTTTTGGAAAGAATAATGCTGTAGAAAAAGTGAGCAAAATAATCAAGTAATTAAAAAAGAATGCAAAAGGAGATTCAAAAATAAAAGCAAAGGCATCGAATACAGAGTGTCTGCAAAGGGATTCAGATACGATAAGTGTAAAGAAAGCTATAAGCAGACAC
>JAFQOB010000258.1 GCA_017395725.1 Clostridia bacterium | reverse complement strand
ACAGGCTTTCTCATTTTCAATGACAAATATGCAAACGAAAAGCAGTTATCAAAATTATCACCCTTTATATATGGCGGCAACGGTTTCAATTCTGCTGATAAAAAAATGCCCGATATCTTACCCGAACGTTTTGAAGGCGGTACCCTTAACACTCCCGGTATCGCAGGTCTTGCCGAGGGCGTCAAATTTGTATCCTCAAGAACGGAAGCCGCTATTTTTGAGCATACCTGCAGTCTATACAACCGTGCTATAGATATGGTAAAAAGTTTGCCAGATACAACGGTTTATTACCCCGAACTCCGCGAAAGCTCAACTATGCTTTTCAATATCAATAATATGGATTCGGATAGTGTGGCAGATAAGCTTAATGACAGCGGTATCTGTGTCCGTGCGGGGCTTCACTGTTCTCCTCTCGTTCACAAAAAGCTTAATACACAAAAAGGAGCAGTCAGGGTCTCTTTCTCTTATTTCAACACCCTTTCCGAACTTGACGTGTTTTATAATGCTTTGAAAACCATTGTTTTTGAGAAGTAAACGCAAACGCTCGATTAATGATTCCACAAGGGAGCGTTTTTAAAAAAACGCCCCTTGACCCCCAAAAACTTTAAATAGGGGCGTCGAGGTAGTGAATAACACTCCGGTGGAGTGTTAGAGCCGAACCGTGACCGAACCGCAGTAGACTGCCCCCTACAAATTAATTGATGAAGCTTGTACAAACCAAGAGAGGCAAGTTCTTTGCCAAGCTTTCTACGAAAGAAAGCGGGCTTACTTTCTTCCTTAAAAACCCTCTCAGTCAGCTTCGCTGACAGCTCCCCCGGAGTGGGAGCCTTGCAAAGTTTGTACAAACCCATTATTCAAGGTTCTTTGCTTACTTTCTTCCTTAAAGAAAGTAAGGGTAAAAAAAGCAGAGTTTTCACTCTGCTTTTTCTTGTTAGCTTTATAATTATCTGCCGTAGAAGGTCTTATAGAAGTTTGTCGTGTTTTCGGCTCTCTTCTCAAGCTTTTCTTTAGCTTCGGGGCAACCGAGAATATACTGATGCATCAACTTGCCCTCTTCTGCCGTTATCATCGGGAAGTAGGGGAAATACCACTCTATCAAGAATCTTGCAAATGATACGTAACGGTAATCGCCAAGCACGTTATATTCGCCGTCGCCAAAGGTCTCAACTGCCGCTACTCTGTTTGCCTTTATTGCTTCAAGAACCCCTTCTCTGTCGTTTCTTTCGGCAAATACTATGGTATATTTATTCTTAAATACGCCGCTTACCGTTCCGTGACTGTCGGATACTGCAACCATCGGCGGAAGCTCTATTCCCTCTTTCATCATCTGATAATAGAAAGCTGCTTTCATATTATTCTGATGTCTGTTTGCCGCACCTGTTACTTCATACACGTCAAACACCTTATTCTTAAGAAGAAGCTTTGTTAGCTTATCGGGCATACTGTATACGTTAGAAATCCAATGCGAGTGGTTAAGCATTGCAAGACCGCCTGCTTCACGTGTCTTTCTTGCTATCCATACGCAAGATGCATAGAGGAACTTATCCTCATATTCAATCTCTTCGGTATCAATAATCTCCTGTACTTCCTTAAAATACTTCTCTTCGTCTGCGTGGAACAGTCCGTTTACACTTGACTTACCGCCAAGATTATTAAAATGAAGGAAATTATCAGGAGCGTGTATCTCTTCTCCGTTCATTAAGTTAATTCCGAGCTTAACGTCCTTATATGCTTCCTGCATCTCAACAGAGCCCTGATAGCACTCGTGGTCGGTCAACATCATAAAATCATATCCTGCTGCTCTGTAATCTGCCGCAGTATATGCGGGAGTCTCATTACTTCCCGTATGCTTACCGATAAGTCTGCAGGAATGTATGTGTAGGTCGCCTTTTAAGGGTCTGAGCTTAAACAAGTCGCTGTCAACAGCATATACGGAAAGCTGTACTATAAACTCTCTGGGTTCTGCAAAATATATTCTTATTGTGTACTCTTCTTCGTTATCAAAAAACCACTTAAAGCAAAGCTTGTTGTCCTTTACATAAGCATCTTCACATTTGTGCTTCGAAAGTCCTACCATTCCACGCTCATTACGTGTCATAGGCTGAATCTTTACCGAATACTTTTTATCTTCGGAAAAGTTGTATCTTGGATCAAGGGGAGAAATAACAATTTCGGTTTCTTTCCCTGTTTCTACGATACCAGGGGTAATCTTGTAAAAATTAAGTTGACTATTCATTGTAAATATCCTTTCCGATTATTATTTTCTCATTATTTTCTGCCAGAGAACTTCTTCCAGAAGTTT
>JAFQOB010000257.1 GCA_017395725.1 Clostridia bacterium | reverse complement strand
GGATTGTATGAAGAAACAAATCCCAAACACCCCTATTTATTTTTTTCCAACTCTTTTTTCATCTTTAGCGGAGAAACCCCATAATGTTTCTTAAAAATTTTTGAAAAATAACAATAGTTCTCATAGCCGAGATTTGATGAAATATCCTGTAATGACAGGTCGTCGTTGACGAGCATATTTTTTGCCACAGAAAGCTTTTGTTTATTAATAAACTCGGAAACAGTCAAATTCATTTCTTTTTTAAAGAGTCTTGTTGTATAGGGCTTTGAGAGATGAATTGCTTTGCAAACGTCATCAAGGGTAATGGGTTTAGTGATGTTTTCGTTAATAAATCTTAGAGCGTTATTTATATGAGGGTTACTAATTTCGTGATTCAGAGAGTCAAAGAGTTCAATAAGAATACAGTTAAAAATATTATGCAGAATTGTATATGTTTTTTTGTTTTCGTAGGAATCTTTGTTGTCCAGCTTATCGACGGCGTAAATATTGCAAGGACAGGCATTGAGTAAATTAAGAATAGATTGATTTATGGCATTTTTGAAAAATACAGTTGAACGAAGTTCGTTTTCTTTTTTTGGATAATAATTGATAATGACGTAATGCACGTAGTCAGGGATAGCACCTCTTTGACGCAAGACACCGGATGGGAGGAGAATAGCATCGTTTTTTTCGAGCACGTATTCTTTTCCGTCAACAAAATAGCTGAATGTTCCTTCTAAGATAAAAGTAAGGTGATAAAAACTAATTTTGACTATTGGCGTTTTCGGAATGCTTGAGCCTTTATGGTTAAGGAAATAAAACATCTTGTTTATAATATTCATAAATAAATCCCTCTTGGGCAATATAGTTAAAAAAACGTGTTTTAAAAAGCAAAATAGTTTATTGAAAAATACGCTGATTTGTTTTATTATATAGTAAGAGGATAAAACTGTCAATGGCAATATAGAACAAATTTTAAATGATGCACAGAGAGGTAGAAAATGAAGAAGCTTATTTGTTTGTTAATAGCCTTGCTTACTGTTAGTATTTTCGTTTCTTGCGGTAAAAATGAAACTCCTAAAGAAACAGAAGCAGAAACAGAGGCAGAAACAAAGGTGAATCCCTCAAGTGAAACCGCAGAAACTAAAGATAGTGAGCAAGATGATGAAAAAAATAAAGACGGCATATTGAAGATTAATCCCGACGATTATTACAAGTGTGTTGTTTGGGAGTTGCCGGAGGGCGATTTCAGAGACGTAGCTGTAGACTATATGAGGAAACAGGCGAACATTGAATGGGTGTGCGAAAATGGATTCAGCGTTATAGATAAATTTGAGCATTGGTTTATCGAGCTTGAGTACAAAAAGGGCGAAACATATCGCGGCATAACTTATACAAACGCAAAATCGAGCTATGATGAATTTATGCTATTCTATAAGGATGGCAAAGTGAATATGGAAACGGGCGACTCTAACTCAGTAGTAGGAAACGGATGCTATTCATCTACCCAGAATGCTACGCAGCAGTTTGACCCCGACGTTGCAGGCGTGACAGATGTACTTATGCCGAGCTACAAAGCTTTTGAAGCAAAAATAGTAGGCGACTATAAAGTTCCTGAGAACGTAAAGAGAACAGAGGATATTAAGTTAGCGAATAGCGAAGAAACGATATACAATGCCTACGCTCAGCTAAAAAAGGGCGATATTATCTTTCAAAAAGACGATACTAAAGGTATGTCTCACGTAAGAATGCTGGTTGAAGACCCGACTATATTTAAAAACAACGCCGGAAAAATTGTTGCATCGAGATGTTCTGTAAAGACGATTGAACAGACCAACCAATTTGATAAGACAAGAACCGACGGAGTAAATACGACGTGGTACGTTGACCATATTTATTCTTTTTCCAAGCTTTATGAAACAAATTACCTTCCCGTAACGTACGAAAGCTACGAAAAAGACAGAAGTGAAATGGAAAAGCCTTATCTTTTGCTTGATGACGAGATAAGTGCATCGATATTGGCAAAAAAGAGTTTTTCGAGTACCGTAAAATCCAATTTCCCGATTCGCTTTGTAAAGGTGGAAATTTTAGATAAGGATAACAACGTTGTTTCATCAAAACTGAAAAATAATATGCCTGATACAAGAAGCATACCGCTGAGAAATCACTTTAGCGGAGTGTTTGAGGGTGTGAACAGCGGAGAATATACTATGGTGCTTACGGCGGGAATATCCCGAGGTAGCACGGAATTGGCAAGGGTAGAATTTACATTAGGATAAACAGAAAAAAGGGACTTGTGCGAACAAGTCCCTTATATTTTTTGCAAATCGTTTATCATTTTCAACGGTGAAATGCCGTAGTGCTTTTTAAATAATCTGGAGAAATAGTTGTAATCCTGATATCCCAATTTTTCTGAAATATCCCTAAGGGAAACCTCATCGCTTGAAAGCATATTTTTAGCAAGGTCAAGCTTCTGTCTGATAATATAATCGGTAACGGTAATTCCCATTTCTTTTTTGAAGACTCTTGCGACGTATTCTTTTGAAAGATGTACCGATTGGCAGACGTCAGCAAGAGAAAGTGTGTTTGTTATGTTATCATTTATATATTTCAAAATACTGTTTACGTATTTATTTTGTGTTTGAGGATTCAATGAATCAAAGAGGGTAATAAGTATGGCGTTAAGATGATTGTGGAGAATGGCTTTAGTTTTAGCAAGCTCGCGGGAATTATCTATTACCAAAGATTTTTTGATATAGAAATTATAGTTATGTGAAAGGTCGTTGTAATATTTGCAAGGATATGAATCGAGTAGATTGCGAATATAGGAGTCAACGGCGTTTTTAAAAAGAATAAAGTTAGGAATTTCGCTTTCTTTTTTTATTTTAAAATTAAAAATTGCGTGTTCGGCGAACTCCTTATGAAACAGTCTTTCTCTGTCAGTTCCGGGGGGCAACAAAAGGGCATCGCCTTCGCTGACTTGAACTTCTTGACCGTTGACAATATATGTGTAATTACCTTTCAGAGCAATAAAAAGGTGGTGAAAACCTATTACGGAGCGTTCTATGGGAATAACGTTTTTTCCCTTACCTCTTATATAGTAATACATATTGCTTACATGATTCATTTCTAATCACCGCCAAAGTCAAAATAGTGCTAAAATATTATATTGATGAACAAAAATATGCATTGAAAAAAATACTATGTTTAGTATATTATATAACAAAGAGGAAAAAAGTCAAGTGCTAAAAAATGCGAATTTTTTAGGTGTTGTGCCGAGAGGGCAAAAACAATATTACAGAAAGGAAAAAATTATGAAAATAATAGTATTTTTACTGACAGTGTTGTTGTTGACAATTTGTTTAGTATCATGCAAGAGCGATACTACAAATCCCCCCGAAGAATCCGCAAACGAGACTTTAGGCGGAGACATTGCAGAGACAGATAATAAATAAAAAAAGAATCACCTTGAGTAAAAAAACTTAAGGTGATATTTTTTGAGCTTTTTTTAGTTCAATTTTCATACCTATGGGTGTTATGCCGAAGTGCTTTTTGAATATGCGAGAGAAATAGTTGTAGTTTTGATATCCGACTTTTTCAGCGATGCTTTGAAGGTCAAACTCGTTACTAATAAGCAAATTTTTAGCAATATCAAGTTTTTGTTGGTTGATATATTGAGTAACGGTTATTCCCATTTCTCGTTTAAACACTCTTGCAGTATATTCTTTTGAGAGATGTACTTCTTTGCAAACAGAGTCAAGAGATAAAGGTGCTGTTATATTGTCGTTTATATATTTCAAAGTATTTATTACGTGCGTATTTTTTGTTGAATATTTCAGGGAGTCAAAAAGGTCGATGAAGATGCAGTTGAAAATATTGTGCAAAATAGCGTTGACTTTAGTTTTTTCGGAGATTTCATAATGACGGTATTCGTGTCCTTGATAATGCGTAATTTCGTTCTTTTGATAAAATTTATAGGGATACGTGTTAAGCAAGGTTTTTATGGGCTGGTTAACAGAGTTTTTGAAAAACACATTGGATGATAAAGGATTTTCTTTAGGCGGATGAAAATTAAATATAATAAAATCAGCAAAATCGGGATAGTAAAGTCTTTCTCTGTCAGTACTGGGGACAAGAAGCAAAGCGTCATTTTCTTCGACTGTAATTTCTTGACCGTCAACTATATAGGTTAGTTTGCCCTTGAGTACTATTGTAAGGTGATAAAAATCTATAATTCTGCGTTCGATTGGGACTATATTTTTTCCTGTAACGCGTATGAAAAAAAATATATTTTTTATAAAATTCATATTGTCCTCCCCTGGTAGGTCAATCTTGTGCGAAAAAACAGCTTTTAAAGAACAAAATAGTTCATTGAAATAGTGTGGATTTTATTATATTATATAGTAAAGAACAAAAAAGTCAAGTGTTAATTTGTGCGAAACTTTTTTAGAGAAGATTTTAAATGCAAAAAAATAATATGAGGTAAATGAGTATGAAAAAATCAGTGCTGTTGTTAATAGCAATACTTACACTTTCGGTTTTATTTTCATGCGGAAACGAAAGAACGAATACTCCCGATGAAACGGAAAAAGAGACTGTGGGCGGAGACATTGCAGAGACAGATAACAATGATAAAAAAGAAGAACCAAAAAGGCTCAGCGAAGAAGAAAAGGCAAAATATTTTAAAGTTGTTGAATATGACTTGCCCGAGGGCGATTTCAGAGAAGTAATGGTTTCAGAAATGAGAAAGTACTCTTCAATTGAATGGGTTGCAGCCGAATCCTTTGGTATAAACGAGGTTATAGGTGACAATGACTGGACGGTTAACCTTGACTATAAAAAGGGAACGACATATAAGGGAATTCCTTATACGAACCGTTTGGTAAATTATGAATACTTTGAATCACTGATCGTGGACGGAAAATATGCTCCCGAAACTACAAAATGGAGAGAAGCTCCGGGGATGGATTGCTGGGGGGCGATACGATGCGCTATGCAGCAGTTTGACCCGTCTGAAGGCTGGACAGCAGACTGGGTGCCCGGACAAAAGACTTTCAGCTTGGAAATGGTAGGCGATTACAAAGCGCCCGAATCACCCCAATCCACAGGTGAAATATGTCAAACTAATGGCAAAGACGTTATGTTTGAAGCATATATGCAGTTGCAAAAGGGTGATATTGTTTACAGAAAAGATTTTGGAAAGAAGGACTATCTCCACTGCAGAGTTGTTGTGGAAGAGCCTACGATTGTAAAGAACGGCGCAGGAAAGATTATTCCTTCGAGAAGCTTTGTTAAGTGTATTGAATCAACGAATGCATTTGACAAGACAGTTCAAGGCGTAAATACTACGTGGTTTGTTGACCACACTTATTCACTTGAGGCATTGTACAGCACAGACTATGTACCGCTTACATTGCCGATATACAGCAAGAGTTTAAGTGAGCTTGAGGTTCCTTATATTGTTCTTGATAATGAGATTACTGCCTCAGTTCTTGCTAAGGGAATGTTTAGCAGTTCTGTAAAATCTAACTTTCCGCTGCGTTACGTTAAGATTGAAATTTTTGATAAATCAGGAAAAACTGTTTTGGTTAAAGATTCGGGCAATTTGCAGGATAAGTATTCTATAACTTTGAGAAAAGACTTCGCAGATGTATTTAACGACCTTGCAAACGGCGAATATACACTTGTATTGAAAGCAGGTATATCCAGAGGTAACGCAGAACTCGCAAGAGTTGACTTTGCCTACAACAAGTAAATAATCATAACCACCGGC
>JAFQOB010000256.1 GCA_017395725.1 Clostridia bacterium | reverse complement strand
CATATCGGTAGGAAATCCCGGATATGGCAACGTCTTGAGGTTTATTCTTGAAAGATTATCTTTGCTACGGTAAACAGTTACGTAATCGTCGCCCTCTTCAACTGTAATTCCCATTTCTTCCATCTTAGCCGATATAGACTCAAGATGCTTCGGTATTACGTTTTTTACACAAAGCTTACCACCGGTTACTGCGGCTGCTATCATATAAGTTCCCGCTTCAATCATATCGGGAATTATTGCATAAGTACAACCTCTGAGTTTTTCAACACCGGTAATCTTTATCGTATCTGTACCTGCACCGGAAATTCTTGCACCACAGGTATTCAAGAAGTTTGCAAGGTCAACTATATGCGGTTCGCGGGCTGCGTTTTCAATTATTGTAACGCCCTTAGCTCTTGATGCCGCAATCATAACGTTCATCGTTCCGCCAACGGTTACAGCATCAAAATAAATATTACTTCCCTTAAGAGGCTGTTCAGCAATAGCTTCAATATGTCCGCTTTCAATTACCACTTCAGCACCAAGCGCTTCAAAGCCCTTTATGTGCTGGTCAATCGGTCTTACGCCAAGATCACATCCGCCCGGAAGTCCTACTTTTCCTCTGCCGAAACGACCTAATTCTGCTCCTACTATATAATACGAACCTCTCATCTTTCTAACAAGCTCGTAGGGAGCACTTCCCTGAACGACACCTCTTGTATCTATTTCAACTGTCGTCTTGTTAATCAAACGTACGTTTCCGCCCATGCTCTGAATAATTTCAAAAGCAAGCTTTACGTCGCTAACGTTAGGTATATTTTCAATTACACATTTATCATCAATAACAATACTTGCAAGTATAATAGGAAGGGCTGCGTTTTTCATACCGCTTACTTCTATATCACCAAAAAGCGGCTTTCCCCCATGTATCACTAATTTTTCCATTTTATCTCCGTTCTGTTGCATAAAATCTACAGCAACATTATGTACCGTCTTTTATTATGAGCAAACAAGATAATATACTTTCGCGCAGTGCGCACATTTTAACTACATAATTATACCATACAACCCTAAAAAATGAACACACTATTCACAATGTTTACAGTTTGTTTACAATACCGTTTTGCTCCTACGGTAATTTTAATCATCAAACTACTGCCATTCTATGCAAAAACACATGTTTTAGTTACATGCCGTCACTTTTCTTTATAATACGCAACCGCCAAATCGACAACAAGTCCGTAACTTGCCGAGCCCGACGACTGTCCCTGTGTTTTTAGATAAGTATCGTTTACAGCATCGCTAACCTCGGAAGCTACCGATTCTCTGTATTTTTCAAAAAACGCACTGTATGCTATCATTTCACCTTTTGCGCGGCTGTCTACCTTTGAAAACACTTCGTAATACATTTCCGGATTCGCCGTATATAAAGCATTGGTTACATATTCAAACATATTGAGATATCCGCTATATTTAATATAAGGGTCATCGCTTTCGGTACAAATCAAAAATGCAACAAAGTTCGCCTCATTTTCAGGCGCTATTCCCCTTTGATGAGCAAGTTCGTGCGCAGCCGTAAACGGCAAGGTGTAATCCGGAAAATTGATATTAAGATTAGCTTCACCCGTATAATACGAATACACTCCGGAAATATGAGTATACGTCATAGGTTCACTTAAAACTATATATTTTATTTTAGTACGGATTTTTTGGATAAAGGGATATTTTTTGCTCGACTTTACGTAAGTATCATTAAGCTTTCCGTTCATATCATTAAGTCTGTAGGGCATATATGACTGTCCCTCATCGGAAAATGATATTTCATCAAGAAGGGGAGTCATTTCTTCAAGCAATATTTCAGCAGTATGTTTCAGCTCCTCCGCTGTAACCGCCTTTTCTTCAAGCTGTAATTTACTTGCAAGCGTTGTTCCGTGATATCCCATACCGTATCCTAATACAAATATAGAATACATAAATGTTAAAACAGAAAATAACCCAACAACACATCTTGTAGCCGCAGTATCCGACTTTTTAAAGCATCTGACACTTATATAAATCATCATAGCCAAAAGAACAGGCATACCTATTATTATCGTTTCTGCCAAAGAAAAAGGCAAAAACATCGTCAGATACGCAAGAATTGCCCTCACAAATGCGCCGACCGTTTGGTTATAAAAATCTGCAAAACCTTCACTTATCAAACAGGTAACGTGCACAACCGCCGCAACAATACACAGCGCAAAAAAAACAAATGAGAACTTCGGACAGTATTTTTTTATTCTTTCAAAAAAGCCAAGCTTTGTGTTTGCATTATCCATTAAACGTTTCTCCCAACTTTGTTAGCATACATTCTATATTATAATCATATTTATTATACTACATACCGTAACATATTTCAACGGTAATTTATTAACATAATAAAGTTTATGGAGGTTATATACAAATGAAAAGATTGAAAAAAGCTATAATATTTTTTGCACTTACATTACTCGTTTCCTCGCCATTTTTGCACATATCGGCAAAAAAATCAAGTCAAACACCAATCTCTCCCGCACTTTCGATTATTGCAGAAGAAATGAATATGAAAAAATGCGGCTTGGTTAATTCACCGCTGTATTTTAAACATCAGGATTTCCGTGATTTTCTTTCAGTCAACAAGCTTGACTCAATAACAATTAACACACTTCCCTCGGTCTTTGAAGGAACTATATACCTCGGCGACGTTCCGGTAATCACTAACCAAACAGTAAGCAGAATAGATATGAATAAGCTTCGTTTTGTTCCTGCATCAAATGACGTTACAAGTGCTTCGTTTAGGTTCTCGGGAAACGGTATAAGCTGTGAATCATCTGTAAAATGTTCCCTTTTCCTCTTTGATAAACTCAATACTGCACCTGTAATCACACAAAACGTTATATCAACTGAAAAATTGACCACAAAGAAAAACATTATGGTATATTCAACTCTAAGTGCTTCTGATGCAGAAAATGACGAATTATATTTTGAAGTATCAACAGAACCCAAACACGGTATCGTACGCTTTGTTGATAACAAAAAAGGCGTCTTTACATATACTCCGGCATTTGATTATACCGGCAAAGATAAATTTGAATTTTCAGTATCGGATATCTATGGAAACAAGTCAGAAAAGGCTGTTGTTGAAATAAAAGTTGAAAAAAATGAAAATGATACGTTTTATTCAGATATGATTTTTAGCGAAGAACACCTTGACGCAGTAAAGGTTGATACATACGGTATTATGTCGGGTAAGCTTGTAGACGGAAAAATGTGTTTCTCACCCAATAACACACCGACAAAAGCCGAATTTCTGCAAATGGCAATGAAAGCGTCGGGAGTTGACGGTGAAATGATAGCAGTTGATACCGCCTTTACCGATGACAGCGATATTCCCTTGTCGTTAAAGGGTTACGTTTCATACGCTGCAGGAAAAGGTTATATTGAGGGAACAAAAACAGAAAACGGAGTGTTTTTCTACCCCAATTCGCCCATAACAAGAGCCGAAGCGGCTGTTCTTATTAATAATATAATCAAAGCAGAGGGCAATGCGACAACTGTATCTTTCGTTGATTCTGACACTATTCCCTCGTGGGCTCAGGAAGATATTGATACCTTAGCAGAGCTTAAAATTATGGAAGCTCTCAGCGACGGAAGCTATTCTCCAAACACAAACATAACAAACGCACAAGCCGCAAAAATATTCTGCAAAATCTATGAAATGAAAACAAAATAATTATTTTTATAAAAAGCCATATTTTTGAGCATACTGTTTACATACAGTAACTTTTGAAAGGCAAAAACTATGGCAAATAAAAAAAGTGCATATCAAAAATATGCAGACAAAACAGCAAAAAAATCCCCCCTACTTCTTGACTGCATAAAAGCATTTGTGGTAGGAGGACTTATATGCACCTTTGCAGAACTTCTTTTTAATTTCTATTTAAAGCTTGATATGAAAGAAGAAACGGTAAAAATATTAGTTCCGGTAACACTTATTTTTCTCGCAGCCCTATTCACCGGTCTCGGTCTCTTTGACAAACTTGCAAAACACGCCGGTGCAGGTACTCTCGTTCCCATAACCGGTTTTGCGAATGCCGTTGTATCCCCTGCCCTTGACACAAAAGCAGAGGGGTGGATACTTGGCGTAGGAACCAAAATATTTACCATAGCCGGTCCCGTAATTATGTACGGTACGGTGGCAAGTGTGGTGTATGGGGTTGTGTATTGGATAATAACGTTGTTTTAAAGCAAAATGCTTGACCAAAAGGTCAAGCATTTTGTTATACGCCGCCGGTAATTTCAATCAAAAATCCCATTGCAATAAAATAGAATAGTGTGGTAATTACTGGCCAAACGAATATCCAGATGTACTTTTTGCCGATTAGCTGTCGCGCTTCAAAAGAGTGTCGCTCGGCCAAGAAAAACACCAAGTTTACAATAAATGTAACCAAAGCCGAAGGATTCAGAAGAAAACCGAAAGCTCCGATTGTTCCTACTGTTTTGACTATGCCGATGCTGTAATGTTGATTAATGATTAAGCATACTGAAAATATGATACAACAAAAACAGAATACTGTATTTATAATAGATGTTATTTTTAATGCTTTTAATGTTTTCATAATGAACACCTCACTTTATTTTATTATAACACACCACCAATTTAATGTAAATATTTTTACAAAATAATCACACTCGCCGGTACTGTGATAACAAACAACATAAGCAGAAAATAAAAAGCCCTCCTTGTGTAAAGGAGAGTGGCAGCCGTAGGCTGACGGGAGGGTTGTAAAAAAAACAATCCCGCAGTCTTTTGGCTTCACTTTTTTCCGCTTCTCAGTAAAACTTGTGGTTATTTACACAACTAAGGGCATCAAAATAAAAGCTTGGCTTTTTTTAGTCAAGCTTTTGTCATTAATAATACTATTTTTATATTTTTTCGGTTTTCTTTCGAATATCTCTTGGTGTATTGTTAGTGTATCTGTACAGTATTTTTCTGAAATACGACGTAGAACTGAACCCATGCATATCACTTATTTCTTGGACCGATTTATCGGTTGTCGTCAGCAAGGTAACAGCCTTTTCGCACAGTATTTCACACCGATTGTTTACGGATACTCGTAGGCGTTGCATTTAAGTGTTTTTTCACTATTTTCCTGAAATACGAGGAAGAACTAAATCCTATTCTTTCACTGATTTCTTCAATGGAAAGGTTTGTCGTAATCAATAATTCCTCTGCTTTTTCACAAAGTATTCTTTGTCTTATCTCATTCGGGGTCTTTTTGAACCTCTTTTTAAAAAGAGTATACAAAGTCGCCTCGCTGATGTTACAAAAATCTGCAACCTCACTCATTTTTGCATTTGGATTATTTTGCATATATTGAATCGCCTTTTCTACTGACGCTTCATAAGCTTTGGAATCTCTTTTCATCTGCGCTGTTACTTTACTTAAAAACAAGTACAACAGACCAATATT
>JAFQOB010000255.1 GCA_017395725.1 Clostridia bacterium | reverse complement strand
GGTTGAGGTTTGCACCTGCGGCAAGTCCCATACCGCCTGCAATTGCGGCACCAAGGTCGGTGAGTATATCTCCGAAAAGGTTTGAAGTAACAACTATTTCAAATCTCTTGGGGTCTTTTACCATAAACATACTTGCAGCGTCAACAAGATACGAGTAGGTCTTTACATCGGGATATTCTCTTCCTACTTCCGCAAAAATCTGATCCCAGAATACCATTGAATAGTTAAGGGCGTTTGCCTTGCTTATGCTTGTCAAGGACTTGTTTTGTGAACGGGCAAGTTCATAAGCATATCTTATAACACGCTCACAGCCCTTTCTTGAAAATACTCCGTCTTGAATAACGACTTCGTTAGGCTTATCCTTAAAGAGCCAAGCGCCGCTTCCCGCATATTCGCCCTCGCTGTTTTCTCTTACGAAAACCATATCAATATCTTCGGGAGTTGCATCTTTTAAGGGGGTGGGAGCACCCTTTAAAAGCTTTACGGGGCGTAGGTTAATGTATTGGTCAAAGCCCTTTCTTATGGCAAGTAATAGTCCCCAAAGGGATATGTGGTCGGGTACACCGGGAGCACCCACTGCACCTAAAAATACGGCGTCAAATTTCTTTAACTGCTCAATGCCGTCGTCGTCCATCATTTTTCCTGTTTTTTTGTAAAATTCACAGCCCCAAGGGAAGTAGGTGAATTCAAAATTAAACGAGCCGTCAAGCTCTGAAACACACTTCAGCACCTTTACGCCTTCATCTATAACCTCGGGTCCGATTCCGTCTCCTGCAATTACTGCAATCTTGTAAGTATTCATTTTTGTTCTCCATTCTTTATTTGTCAACTATATTATAATTATAGAAGTTGTACGGTTATTTGTAAAATATATATTTTATTGACAAATATAGAAAAAAACTATATAATACACGTGGGGTGATATAATGAATTTGATGCAACTGAAATATTTTAATGCAGTATGTACTTTTGGGACCGTTTCCGGTGCGGCAGATTATTTGCATATAGCTCAGCCCTCGGTGTCAAATGCTATAAAAGAATTGGAGAATGAGTTTGGGGTAATGCTGTTCAGAAGACATCACAGAGGAATGGTGTTGACTGATGAGGGAGAGCATTTACTCAGAATGAGTAAAGAACTGCTCGAAAGGGCAGAGCGAACCGAAAAAATAATGAAGGATATGGGGCGCGAAAGAAAAACTCTTATACTTGGAGTACCTCCAATGACAGGGTCCCTTATATTGCCTAATATCTACGGTAAATTTCTTAGCGAAAATAAAGACATTAACCTTGAAATAGTTGAGTGCGGCAGACAGGAAATGATAAAAAGAATAACGGAAGACAGACTGGATATGGCGTTTATTTCCCATAATCAGCAAACTGAGTCGGGATTAGCTTCTCTTCACGTATCAAGACTTGAAATAGTGTGCGGCACAACAAAACAAAATTCATTATCGATAAAAAAATCCTTATCACCCGTTGAGTTTTCAAGTGTTCCTCTTGTTATGTTTGAGGACGGATTTTTCCAAACGGCAGAAATCAAAAAATGGTTTGCCAAAGCGGAAGTAAAACCAAATATCCTTATGCAGACTGCACAGCTTTCAACAATGTTGAGTATAATTTCAAGCAATACTGCCGTTGGCTTTATGTTCAAAAAGCTTATAGAAAAGAATCCTGACATTGTTCCCATATCAATGTCACCCAAGATTTTTGTTGATATAAGCCTTGTCTGGAAAAAAGACAAATATCTTTTCAGCGGTATGAGACGTTTTAAGGAGTTTTTGAGTAACGAAAACCTTTTTGAATAATTTTTAAGTATTGAGTTTTATATAGACAAAAGGGGCCGAGTTAATGACTCAGCCTCTTTTGTGTTTATTAAAAAAATTAAACGATTCGCATATCTGTCTTGCGGGTTATTATGTCTACGTCTTCTATAAGAACTTCTACTTCCATACCAAGACTAAATTTTTCAAAACCGTTTGAAAGGGTATAGTTCCTTTCGTCAAATTCGTAATATCCGTCAAGTGAAGATACGGGCACAAGTCCTTCGCAGGTATTATCAAGCTCAACAAAAAAGCCGAATGAAGTTACACTTGTAATAACGCCCTTGAAGGTCTCACCTATATAGTTCATCATATAAACCGATTTATACAGGTCTTCAATATCCCTTTCAGCCATCTGCGCCTTAACTTCGTTTTCGCTTGAGTTTATAGCCGCTTGAGAAGCGAATGCCATATATTTGCCAATGTTCTTATCGGTTATTTCGTTTTTCAAAACCTTTTTTATGATTCTGTGGGTGGCAAGGTCGGGATAACGTCTGATAGGCGAGGTGAAATGACAGTATTTATCTATTGCCAGACCAAAATGGGCTGAACAGCTTGAAGAATACTTTGCTTTCATAAGGGAACGCAGTAATATCTTCGATAGAATAGAATCTAAACTCTTTTCTCTTGCATCTGCAAGAACTTTACGGAGAGAGGTCGGGTGAAGTTTTTTCGAGTGGAGAGGGGCTGTATTAATACCGAGGTTATGCGCAAAAATATCAAAGCTGCGTATCTTTTCGGGGTCAGGCTCTTCGTGTATACGGTATACACAGGGCATATCTCTCCATGACAGCCAATTTGCCACACCCTCGTTTGCACAGAGCATAAACTGCTCGATGAGCATTTCCGCAACACCGCGTTCAACCTTAATTATATCTGTAGGTTCGTTGTATTCGTTCACAATAATCTTCGCCTCGCTGGTTTCGATATCAAGAGCTCCTCGTTTTGCAGACTTTTTGCTCAGTATCTCGTAAAGCTCAAGCATTGTAGGCAAAGTATCGTTCAAAATGGAAGAGTATTTTTCAAAATATGTTGACTTGTCATTGTTTTCAATAACGTCGTTTAACTCCGAGTAAACTCCCCTTATTTTTGAATTGATTATGCTTTCTTTAATATCAACGTCAACAATATCACCGGTTTTACTGAGGGAAACAAAGGCTGAGAGCGTATATCTGTCAACCCCTGCATTGAGCGAACAAATGCCGTTTGAAAGAGCCTTGGGAAGCATAGGAACAACCTTGTCGGCAAAATATACGCTTGTTCCGCGAACCATCGCTTCTTCATCAAGGGAGGAGTTTTCCGTAACGTAGTTTGATACGTCGGCAATATGAACGCCCAAAATATATCCATCTTCGGTCTTTTCTACGGATATAGCATCGTCAAGGTCTTTGGCATCTATTCCGTCTATTGTGAAAATGGTCTTATTTCTTAGGTCAAGTCTGTTTTTGGGAATAATCTCGCTTTCAGCTAATCTGTCGGCTTCTTCAAGTACGTTTTTGGGGAAGAGGGTTTTAATGTTATGGCTGTGTAAAACTGCGTTATAATTAGCGTACAAAGAGTCGCTTTCGCCGAATACCGTTACAATTTTGCCCTTTCCTGCATTTCTGCCTGTCGGGTATTTTTTTATTTCAACCTCTACCTTATCGCCCACGTCGGCATTGGAAAGGTCGAACTTTTCTATTATAATATCTATATTCAGTTTCTTGTTGTCGGGAACGATATAATAAATAGGTCTCGATTTGTTTCTTCCTCTTGAAATAAGAAGGGTGCCTGTAAAGGTCTTCAGATTATGTGATACAATCTTTATAATCTTTCCTTCTTCGCTTTGCCCTTGTGTTGTACGGTTTTTGGGCTTTGTAAGGCTAACGAGTACCGTATCACCCTCTATAGCATCAAAGGTATTGTCTCGGGATATAAAAATTTCACGTTCCTTATTCAACGCTCCGTCAGGGGTAACAAAACCGAAGCCTCTTGCCGAAGCTCTGAACGTACCCTTTACAGTTCCGGAGAATTTAACCGCCATTATCTTGCCTTTTTTTGTGTAAACGATTTCTCCCTCTTTTTCGAGAGCGCCGAGAGATTTATAAAATATATCATATTCATTTGTCCCATCTCCGCAAAGAATCTCATATAATTCATAGGGCTTATAAGACAAATCTTCTTCATTCAAAAAGTCTTTTATTTGTTCCTTTAATTCTGTTAATTCCATTAAATAACTCCAAAAATTTAAATCATAACCACCGGCTAAGCCGGTGGTTTGCTCAGGCGTATAACGCCATATTACCGGCGGAGCTGAAAGCCCACCGAAAAATCCGACACTTGCAAACCTGCCCCACTGCCACAAATGTGGCGAATGTCTACCATAAGCCT
>JAFQOB010000254.1 GCA_017395725.1 Clostridia bacterium | reverse complement strand
TACCGCCGGTACCACCGTCGCCACCATCGGGACCTCCGTGCGAAACGTACTTCTCACGTCTGAATGAAACGGCACCGTTACCACCGTCGCCCGCCTTTACGTAAATCTTAACTTTATCAATTATCATTGGTCTTCACCTACGCTTTCTATATTCCAAGCATATCTTTTAGTTGCTGTTCATCTATGATTTTTATACCTAAATTTTGAGCCTTTGTCAGCTTACTTCCCGCATCGTCACCGGCTAAAACATAGTCGGTCTTTTTTGATACAGACGAAGAAGTTTTTCCGCCATAGCTTTCAATAAGCGCCCCCGCTTCATCTCTCGACATAGTCGGAAGCTTACCTGTCAAAACAAACGTCAAGCCTTCAAATATATTTCCCTTTTGTTCTTCTGTTTCATATTCGGTTGATACACCAAAAGACTTCAATTCTTCAATAACAGCTCTGTTTTTCTCGTGAGAAAAGAAATCAACAATATAATCTGCCGATATTTCGCCAATATCATCAATCTCTGTAAGTTCTTCTTTAGTAACACCAAAAAATGCATCAATATATTTATATTTCTTTGCCAATGCTGTTGCGGCAACCTCGCCGACTTGTCTTATACCTAATGCATAAAGAAGCTTTGCAAGACCTGCACTCTTTGAATTTTCAATAGAATTTATAAGATTTTCAGCAGACTTTTCGCCCATTCTTTCAAGGGAAGCAATTTTTTCTTTTTCAAGTCTATAAAGGTCTGCAATACTTTTTAACATACCGTTATTGTAAAACAACTCAATAAGCTGGGGACCCATACCGTCAATATTCATAGCACCTTTAGATGCAAAATGCTCAATGTTACGCAAAAGCTGAGCCGGACATTCGGCGTTTGTGCATCGGTGGTCAGCTTCACTTTCTTCATGGAATACAGGCTCATTACACGAGGGGCACAACTTTGGCATTTCATATATTAATGCATTGTCGGGTCTTTTTTCTTTTATTACTCTGTCAACCTCGGGAATTATATCCCCCGCCTTATGAATTACAACAGTATCTCCGATTCTGATATCTCTTTCACGTATAAAATTCAAGTTATGCAAGGTTGCTCGGCTGACTGTAGAACCCGCAATTTTCACCGGTTCTAAAACGGCATTGGGGGTCAAAACGCCTGTTCTGCCAACCTGAATGACTATATCAAGAAGTTTGGTCTCTTTTTCTTCGGGTGGATACTTATATGCAACCGCCCACTTAGGTCTGCCTCCAACCTCACCAAGCTCTGTTCTGTTATTTAAAACGTCGGCTTTTATAACAGCACCGTCTATATCAAACGATAAAGACTCACGCATACTGCCGATTTTACTTATGTGATTCTCGATTTCGTTGATTTTGTCCGTAACAATGGTAAACGGTAAAACTTTAAATCCTTGCTGACGCAAAAACTCAAGAGATTCACTATGCTTTGTAAATTCCTTATCGCAAAACTGAACGTTAAACACAAAAATATCAAGCATACGCTGTGCCGTAATCTTTGAATCGAGCTGACGGAGAGAACCTGCAGCTGCGTTTCTTGGGTTTGCAAACTTATCTTTTTCTCCCCTTGTTTCATTTATCTTTTCGAATGCCTCTCGGGGCATAAATACTTCGCCGCGAACTTCAAGTCTGCCTTTATAATCTATAGTCAAAGGAATTGACTTTATGGTTTTAAGATTCAAAGTAACGTTCTCGCCCACTAAACCGTCGCCCCTCGTTGCACCAAGAACAAACTGTCCGTTTTCATATACAAGAGAAACAGATAAGCCGTCAATTTTAGGTTCGACGGAATACAGCATTTTTTCATTTTTATTATAAAAGGCTTCAAGCTCTTCAAAAGAAAAAACGTCGGTAAGACTACCCATAGAAACGTTATGCTTCACTTTTTCAAATTTATCAAGAGCCGTTCCGCCTACTCGCATTGTGGGAGAATTATCGGTTTTTAATTCCGGATACTTTTCTTCTAAAGTTTCAAGCTCTCTGAAAAGCATATCGTACTCATAGTCCGATATTTCAGGATTATCCTCAACGTAATACTTTCTGCTGTGATATTCCAAAATATTTCGTAAATATTCTATTCTTTCAGACGCTTGATTCATAATATGAATTAACACCTTTCTTTTTAATCGATAAATAAGGTAAAATATAGCTATTTATTAAAATTATACACCTAAAGTCCGTTGACAATACAAAAAAACTCTGTTATAATAATATCATAAATTATTATTTTTTGCAATATTATTCAGAAAGAAAGAGGCATTAAAAAATGAAAACAAAAGCAGTTAGACTTTACGGCGTAAATGATTTGCGACTTGATGAGTTTGAGCTTCCTAAAATAAAAGACGACGAGGTACTCGTTGAAATCGTTTCTGACAGTATTTGTATGTCATCTTACAAAGCTGCTATTCAGGGCGCAGGTCACAAGAGAGTTCCCAACAACGTTGCTGAAAACCCCATTATTATCGGACACGAATTCTGCGGTAAAATAGTAGAAGTAGGTTCAAAATGGGCAGATAAATATAAGGCAGGCGACAAGTTTACTATTCAGCCCGCTATTAACTATCAGGGCAAGCTTGATGCTCCCGGTTATTCTTACAATATGTGCGGCGGTGCTGCTCAGTACGTTATTCTCCCCCACGAAGTAATGGAAATGGATTGTCTCCTTCCCTACGAAGGCGATGCATATTTCTACGGTTCTTTGGCTGAGCCTATGTCTTGTATTATCGGGGCATATCACGCTCAGTATCACACAACAAACGGCAGCTACGTTCACGATATGGGTATCAAAAAAGGCGGTAACCTTGCAATTATGGCGGGTGCAGGTCCTATGGGTATGGGTGCTATTGACTATGCTATCCACGTTGACCCCCGTCCTTCACTTGTAGTTGTAACCGATATTGATACAGCAAGGCTTAACAGAGCTGCTGAGATTATTACAGTTGAAGATGCTGCAAGAAACGGCGTTAAGCTTGTTTACGTTAACAC
>JAFQOB010000253.1 GCA_017395725.1 Clostridia bacterium | reverse complement strand
TGTACCAGTCATATCCGCCAAAAAGCTCGTCTGCACCCTCGCCCGACAAAACGACTTTAACGTCTTCTGCCGCAAGGGAAGAAAGATAATAGAGGGGAACTGCCGAAAGGTTTGCATGGGGCTCGTCGGAATGATACTGTACCGAGGGAAGAGCATCAAAGAACTCGTCGGGAGTAATCTCTTTAATTCTGTTAGGAATTTTAAGAATATCGCAAAGGTCTTTTGCAAGATTTGTTTCGTCAAAGCCTTCGATTTGGAAACCGACGGAATATGTTTTCATAGGCTTTATTCTGCCTTTGCGTACGGTTGATGCAACGTAGCTTGAGTCAACACCGCCCGAAAGGAATGAGCCTACCTCAACGTCGGCTATCTGGTGATATTCAACCGAGGAAAGTACCGTTTCATCAATTGTTTTTACCGCATCATCAAAAGAACGGTTTGTGGGAGCAAAATCAGCCTCGAAATACTGTGTTTCTGTAAATTCTCCGTTCTCGTATGTAAAGTAGTGACCGGGGGTCAACTTATAAACGTTTTTGAAAATACATTCTTTTGTAGGTGTATATTGGAACTCAAGATACATTTTTAAAGCGTCGGGATTGACTTCTTTTTTGAAATCGGGGTGGGGAAGAAATGATTTGATTTCAGAACCGAAAAGCAAAGTATCGTTGAATTTTCCGTAGTAAAAAGGCTTGATTCCAAAGTAGTCCCTTGCACCGTAAAGGGTTTGCTGTTCTTTGTCATAGATAACGAAAGCAAACATACCGCGAAGCATAGAGGCGGTTTTTTCTTTATATACGGTATATGTATTCAAAATAACTTCAGTATCGGAGTTGGTGGAAAAAACACAGCCGTTTTCGTCAATAAGCTTTTGACGAATTTCTCTGTAGTTGTATATTTCACCGTTAAATACAATAACGTATCTTCCGTCTTGAGAATGAATGGGCTGGTCGCCGCCTTCAAGGTCAATGATACTGAGACGTCTGAAGCCGAGAGCGATTTTGTCGTCAACAAAATATCCGTCGCTGTCGGGACCTCTGTGTATTATGGTGTCAGCCATTTTTTTAATAAGCTCATTTCTGTTTATAAGCTCTGTATTGTTTGAGAAAAATCCGGTAAAACCGCACATATCTTATGTGTCCTTTCAAAAAAGTAGTTCATTTAGAGAGAACGGTAAGTTCATCGTATTCTTTCAGTATATCAATAGATAATTGCGCATCGGTGGGGCAATCTTCGTATACAAGACCTCTTTTAAGTCTTGTTTCCTCGCCTTTTCCGGTGAAGAGTATAACCTTTTTCTCTGCTTTAAAGCCAAACACGGCATCGCGTATAGCTTGTCCTCTGTCTTCAAATTTTGAATATGGGCATTTTGATATATTTGATGCTATATCAGCAGCTATTTGTTCAAAGGGTTCTTCCCCCGAATCCTCTTCGGTAATGACGATATAATCAGAATGTTCATCAGCCTCTTCAGCTAAATCTTTTCTGCGGAGATGTGCTTTACAGCCGGGACAGCCGAATACCGATACGACACTGTAGCCGGGATATTCGATTCCAACTGTATTGTAAAGGGCATTAAAGCTCATTTTGTTGTGTGCATAGTCAACGATAATAGCGACATTTTTATCTTTGCTTGTGTATACCTGCATTCTGCCGCTTACTCTTGCTTTTAAAAGTCCCTCTGCAATGTATTCTTCGGGAACTTTGAGGATATGACATGCAGCAATTGCAGCCAAAGCGTTTGATACGTTGAATATGCCGGGCATAGTTATACGCAATTCTTTTTCAAAATCGGGGGTTATTACTTCAAAAGCAAAGCCGTCGTCTGTTTTAGTAATAGACTTGCAGTATATTGTGTCCGTTTCTTTTGTGCCGTAGGTAACGATTTTGCATTTCCCCTTGGCAGTCTCAAGTATTCTGTCGGCAAAATCGCTGTCGGAATTAATAACTGCATTTTTACAACAGTCAAATATCTTCAGTTTTGATGAAAAATAATCCTCAAAATCCGTGTGTTCAACAGGGGAAATGTGGTCGGTACCTATATTGGTAAACATTGCGATGTCGAAATTAACACCCGAAACTCTGTCATATTTTAATGCTTGGCTTGAAATTTCGCTGACGAGATATTCGATACCCGTGTTGTAAGCGTTGTCAAAATGTCTGTAGAATTCGACTGCTTCGGGGGTAGTAATATGAGATTCAAAATCGTTTATTCCGTCGTATGTGTCAATTGAAGAAATAACGGCAATACGAGGTTTGTTTATAGCTTTCATATAGCAATCAAGTATTGCTCTGAGGTAATAGGTAACAGTGCTTTTTCCTTTTGTGCCTGTAATACCGATTGACGTTATTTTTTCAGGGGCGTTGTCGAAGAAAAGTGTAGCAAGAATAGGCATAGCTTTTCTTATATCGGAAACAAGTATTCCGTTTTGTTTGCCATATTCTTTTTCCGAAATATAACACAGTGCTCCGGTTTGCAAAGCATAATCAAGATATGCTTCCTTGAAGTGTGCACCCTTGCATATAAACATAGCGTTATTCTTTAATTCGCGTGTATCATAAGTAAGACACTCTATGTTTGCTGAAAGTGCAATGTCGGAAAGGTTATGTGAAATAAGCAGACCGCTGTTTTCCAACGCCTGTAAATAGGCGGAAACCATAAGTTTTTTCACGATTTTACCCCCATTATCTGTTTGATGTAAGATTTATTTTTCTCCGTTTTTACGAAGGGTAGCAATAGCCTCTGCCACGTTTTCTTTTCCGAATACGGCAGAACCGGCAACGAGAATGTTTGCACCTGCTTTAACAACAGAATTGATGTTGTCGGCATTGATACCGCCGTCAACCTCTATATCAAGGTCGCCTAAAAGCTCTCTTGCTTCTTTGATTTTGTCGAGAGATTCGGGAATAAATGACTGACCGCCGAATCCGGGTTCAACAGACATTATAAGAAGCATATCAAACTTGCCGATATATGGCTTTATAGCTTCAACGGGAGTCTTGGGCTTAATCGAAAGTCCCGCTTTCATACCCATTTCTCTTATTTTGTCAAGAGTTTCAGCAACGTTATCACAGCTTTCAAGGTGAATTGTGATAATATCTGAGCCTGCCTTAGCGAAGTCGTCAAGGTAACGGATAGGGTCGATTATCATAAGGTGTGTATCGAACACCATTTTGCTCTGTTTGCGGATAGATTTTTGAATAGGAGCGCCAAGGGAGATGTTAGGAACGAAAACACCGTCCATAACGTCTATATGTAAGTATTCAGCGCCGCCTTTTTCAACTCTGTCGACATCATATCCGAGCTTAGAAAAATCAGCCGAAAGTATAGAAGGTGAAATTTTAATCATAGTGGAATTCCTCCGAAAAAAAGTTTATAGTTTTATGAAATGAATTAAATAACGTTATTTTAAGAAAATGTGATAAATATGTTAACGTTGGCATTGTGTCGCAAGTAACAAAAACACATAAAATAATATCAGATATGCAAAACGGCAAGGCTTGAAAAAGGAAACCCAAGAGGGCAGAAAACAAAGGACGTGTGCTGAAAAATCAATCAAGATGAGCCGTTTTTATATAGATATCTATACTGCTTAAAAGCATCTAAAAAGTAGCAGTATTAAGGAAAAATAAAGAAAATTCAAGGGGGAAGGCAAATGCCTTCCTTCTTGCTTTTTTAGTCTTTGGTGATTAGGCAAACGGCGTGTGCCGCAACCCCTTTTTTCTCCCCTGTAAAGCCGAGGTGCTCTTCTGTTGTAGCCTTGACATTAATACAAGACTTGTCTACTGAATAAACCCTTGCAATATTCTCTCTCATCTGCTCAATATAGGGTCTTACCTTGGGCGCCTGAAGGATTAAGGTTGCATCAATATTGCCGATTTTATAACCGTTTTCTTTCAGTAATTCAGCGGTTTTCTTTGCAAGAATAAGGCTGTCGATATCCTTGTACTGTGCATCGTTGTCGGGGAAGTGGAGACCGATATCACCCAGTCCTAAAGCACCGATAACAGAGTCCATTATTGCATGTACAAGTACGTCGGCATCAGAGTGGCCGTCAAGTCCTTTTTCGTGGGGAATGTCAACACCGCCGAGAATAAGCTTTCTTCCTTCAACCAGTCTGTGTACGTCATATCCGTGTCCTATTCTCATAAGTTTTCTCCTTCGGCATTTGTGTTACGCGAATTCAAAATCGCTTCTGCAATAACAAGGTCGTCTTTTGTGGTTATTTTTATGTTATTTCTTCCGCAGTCCACAAGTTTAATCTTAAAGCCGTAGTATTCAACAAGCATACAGTCGTCTGTCACGGACAAACCTTCTTTTTTTGCGGAAAATGCACAAGCTCTGTATATATCGCTTTTGAAAACTTGCGGTGTTTGAGCCGCCCAAGCTTTACTTCTGTCAGGTGTAGAATCAATGTACATATCCGAGTCTGCCATTTTCAAAGTATCATATATTTTTGTCGCCGCACACGCACAATTGGTTGCATAAGCTGTCTTCATAACGGCTTTTATGTTTTCCTGTGTTATTAGGCATCTGACTCCGTCGTGTATGGCTACGTATTCGCATTTTTCGGATATAGCCTTAAAGCCGTTCAATACGGATTCTTGGCGAGTGCTTCCGCCCTTTACTATCCTTCTTACTTTGGAAAGGGAATAGTCCTCAATCATCTTTGTGTAAAGGTCGATTTCATCTTCCTTGGAAACAATTATTATTTCGTCGATATACGGTGATTTTTCAAATTCGAGCACTGTTCTCACAACAATAGAAAGACCGTTTAATTCCATAAACTGTTTGGTCGTTCCGTCGACATTTTCCATTCTTTTTCCGCTGCCGCCTACAGTTATTATGGCTGTTGTCATCGGTTTGAAATGTTTTAACGTGATTTTATCTATGGCGTTTGTTGCTGTATCTGCAATTTTTTTGAAAAGTTTGCTCATTTCCTTTTTTCCGCCTTTTAATTTCTTTCAATCAGCATAATCACATCTATTATAGCACAACAGCACTACGAAAATCTACATTTTTTAGAATTTTTTTCAAAAAATGTTTTTGGGGACTGATTTTGT
>JAFQOB010000252.1 GCA_017395725.1 Clostridia bacterium | reverse complement strand
GGACAGATACCGAGCGTAAAGAACGGAAAGACGTCTGAAGAATGGTGTAACGAACACGGTATAGAGATGTGTGAAACTATTGAAGAGGTTATTGAAAAGAGCGACGGTATTTTAGTGCTTTCACCCGATAATGCAGAGAAAAAAGAAGAACTTTCCGAACTTGCATTGAAGTCCGGTAAACCGGTATTTATAGACAAGACGTTTACATCTGATTATGCTTCGGGAAAGAGAATGTTTGATTTGGCAGAAAAATACAATACTCCTACTTACACTTCATCTGCATTGCGCTATGCTCCCGATTACAAGGAAATAGACGGCAACGACGTTACCGCAATTAACTGTATCGGGCCTAAAGATTTTGATATTTATTCTATACATATGCTTGAGCCTTTAATGAGCATTATGCGTACCGATGCAAAGAAAGTTATGTATACAAAGGGCGAAGGCTTTTACAGTCTTAACATTGAATTTGTTGACGGCAGAGTTGGAAGCATCAGCGGATATGACTATAGTAGATTCCCCTATATGATAGCAGTTGCGGGAAAGAACGAATATAAGGTTGTAAAGGCAGAACAACCTTTCTGGCCCGAGTTTACAAAGTCACTTTGTGATTTCTTCTTTACCAAAGAGGTACAGGTAGACCATAAAGAATCCCTTGCGATAATGGCAATCAGAAGTGCGGGACTTATAGCTATGCAGACACCGGGAGAATGGGTTACGGTAGAGAACAGAGGATTCTGAAAAAGAGGTTTTAGAGTTGAAAAAATATGGAATATTAGTCATAGGCTGCGGACATATCGGAACACAGCACCTAGAGAATATATATTACAGAGACAACATACAGATAGTTGCGGTAGTGGATTCAAACGAAGAAAATGCAAGGGTTGCCGCAAGAAAGTACGGAGCATTTGATTACGGTACCGACTATCATAAATTTATGACTGACGATAGAGTGGATATTGTTATTGTTGCGACTTATACATCTACTCATTTGACCATACTGAAAGAGTGCGTGGCAAACGGTAAGCACGTGCTTTGCGAAAAGCCTATAGCATCTAATCTTAAAGACGGAGAAGAGTTTGTAAAGATTGTAAAGGAAGCAAAATCAAAGGTGCTTGTAGCTCACATTTTGCGTCATAACAAATCTTACATAAAGATAGGTGAGATGATAAAGAACGGCGATATAGGCGAATTAAAGACCGTTCGTATGGTTCAGAATCACCACGCATTAGAGTCAAATAGATTTTCGAATTTGCTCAAAGACTGTTCACCTGTACTTGACTGCGGAGTACATTACATAGATGTTATGCAGTGGTTTACAGGTTCGAGAATATGCGAGGTTTCGGGTGTTGGTACAAAGATAGATGACTCTTCACCGAACTACGATTATACGATAATGACGTTCCGTATGGAGAATGGCTGTGTAGGCTATTACGAAGCGGGGTGGAATAAGAGTATAGAGTCGCAGAATATGAAGGAGTTTATAGGAACAAAGGGCAGAATATCCCTTGTTTTACAGGAGCTTCGTTCAAATGACAAAGAAGAGGGCGACTTGATTACCCTTTATAACAGCGAAAAAGGCGAGTATAAGATTATAAACAACGATTCCACGTACAAGGATATGTACGGACAGGTATGCACACTTATAGAAATGATTGAAAATGATATCGAGGGTAATCCTACCATTGAAAGCGTTTTCAGTGCATTTAAAACAGCGTGCTTGGCTCAGGAAGCGATTGAAAAGAATACGATAATAAAGCTATAAGTTTTATAGTATAACAGTGAGAGGTTATTTGAAAGAGTTGTTACTAAAGGCTCCCACTTTGGGGGAGCTGTCGCCTTATGGGCGACTGAGAGGGCTTATTGTTAAATTCCTCTAGTCTGCCACCTCCCCTTTATTTAGGGGAGGATTTTTGCAATATTTTGCTTTAAGATTTTAGAGCCTTTTACCCTTATTTTACAAAAAAGGAAGTGATACAATGAAAAAGCCCGAACTATTAGCACCGGCAGGTTCTTTTGAGACGTTGGAGAGTGCTATACTTGCAGGAGCCGATGCAGTATATCTTGGCGGTAAGCTGTATAATGCCCGAATGAACGCTAAGAATTTTGATTCTGAAAGTATGAAGAGGGCTGTTGAATTGTGTCACAGTAACGGTGTAAGACTGTATGTAACCCTTAATACGCTTATATACGATAAGTGCTTTAAAGATGCACTGAAATACGCCGAGGAGCTTTATAAAGACGGTGTTGACGCGCTTATAACGGCAGATATAGGCTTTTCAAAGAAACTTCACGAATATATTCCCGACTTTGAATTACACGCAAGTACACAGATGACAGGACATAATCTTGACAGTGCAGAGTATTTAGCAAAGATGGGATTCAGCCGTATGGTGTGCGCACGAGAAATGTCGAAGGCAAACATTACAGAGCTTGTAAGAAAATCCCCCATTGAGATTGAGATGTTTATTCATGGGGCGATGTGCGTATGTCAGTCGGGACAATGTTTAATGAGCAGCTTTATAGGCGGACGAAGCGGAAACAGAGGCGAATGTGCACAGCCTTGCAGACTTCCGTATAACAACAGTTATCCTATATCTTTGAAAGATATGTGCTTAGCCGAACACGTAACAGAGCTTGTTGATATGGGCGTAGCGTCCTTAAAGATAGAGGGTAGAATGAAGTCCCCCGATTACGTTTATTCTGTTGTAAGCACGTATAGAAGACTTCTTGACGAGAATAGAAACGCAAGTAAAAAAGAAGTTGAAAGACTGGCATCTGTATTTAGTCGAGGCGGCTTTTCTGACGGTTATTTTACACAAAGAATTGATAACGGTATGTTAGGTGTAAGAAGCTCAGATGATAAAGAAGCTACAAGAAAGACTAACGTTAAGCATACTAAGGTAGGCGACAGAAAAGCAGAAATAAGTATTCCCGAAAGAAAGGGAAGTATGCCTGAAAATATAACGATTGAAACAAGCGAAAAACGCTGTGATAAGATAAATACGGCAAGATTTTATAATCCGGAATCCATACCGAAGACAGATTATTTTGATATAGTATATCTTCCCCTTGAAAAGTTTGCAAAGGGAAAGGCTAACGGCGTAGTGATGCCGCCTGTAATTTTCGACAGCGAGTATGAGAATATAGAAAGACAACTGAAAACAGCAAAGAATAACGGTGCCGTTCATTGTCTCGTAGGTAATATAGGTCATATAGAACTTGCAAGAAAATACGGTTTTGTAATACACGGAGACTATAGACTTAATATTTATAATAACAGTTCGTTTAAGTGTTTCGACGATATGGATAATGCGATTGTTTCCCCCGAGCTGACACTTGCTCAGATAAGAGATATAAAGGGAAAGAAGAGCGTTATAGTGTACGGTAAGGTCCCGCTTATGACACTTGAAAAACGAACAGGTCAAAAGGTATTGAGGGACAGAAAAAGGATAGCGTTTCCCGTGATAAAGGAAAGCGGAAGAGAGATTGTTGTTAATTCCGTTCCCATATATATGGCAGATAAAGAAGAGCTATTGAGAAAAAGCGGTATATACGACAGACATTTTATTTTTACAAATGAGAGTAAAGAAGAGGTTTTGTCGGTAATAAATGCATATAAGACCAAGAAAACGTGCAATAATAACGTTAAACGTATAAAATAGTAAATACTTGATATAAGGAGAAAAATGCTATGACAAAGAAGACTTTGAGAAATTATGCAAAGCTTATAACGAAGGTCGGCGTAAACGTACAAAAGGGACAAGAAGTTGTTATAAATGCAGAGACAGACCAGCCTGAGTTTGTTGCGCTTGTAGCGGAAGAGTGCTATAAGGCAGGAGCTAAGAGGGTGGTTGTTGATTGGAATTATCAGCCTTTGACGAAGCTTGGCGTAAGATACAGAACTTTGAAGGATTTGAGCAGAGTTGAAGAATATCAGGAAGCAAGACTTAAATACAGACTTGAGACTTTGCCCGCAATGATACATCTCCATTCTGCAGACCCCGACGGATTAAAGGGAATTAACCAGGAGAAATACAGCAAGGCGACACAGGCTATAAGAAACGTAACGAAGCCCTACAGAGACCAAATGGATAATAAATATCAGTGGTGTATTGCGGCGGTACCCTCAGTTGCTTGGGCGAAGAAAGTATTTCCTGGCGAGAGAAAGAGCGTAGCCGTAGAAAAACTTTGGGAGGCGATTTTGTATTCTTCACGTTGTAATGAAGACCCTATCGCTTCTTGGGACAGTCATAACAAGAATCTCCACGCAAAGTGTAAGTATTTGAATG
>JAFQOB010000251.1 GCA_017395725.1 Clostridia bacterium | reverse complement strand
TCATTTGTTTTCTCCTTTTTGAATTTATATATTTTTATTTAAAATCAACAAAAGACTTTCACAGCATAAAGTGCTGTAAAAGTCTTGCCAGTTACTGAAAAAAGTACCAACCGACCGAACTCATTTCAATGAGTTGTATTGACGATCGGAAGACGCAGATATACCGCGTAAGCTACTCCCTCTTACTGCTACTTATTTTAACATTATTTTACTTTCATGTCAATAGTTTTAATACAATTACATTATTTCACTAACTATTAATTTATAGTTTTTTTCGAATGGATGGCTATTATTGACTTTTTTTAAGTTACCTATTATAATTATTAGGTAATTATATTTTTGGGGTAATTGAATGGATAATCAGATAATACTTGTAGCCACTTGTCTTTTTGGTTTAGAAAAGCTTGTCGGCGAAGAAATTGATGCTTTAGGTTATAAAAGAATAGAAACGATTGACGGCAGGGTTACTTTTCAAGGGGACCTTTCTGCAATAGCAAGATGTAACATCAATTTCCGTTATGCAGAGCGTTTGTACCTTAAGCTTGGAAGCTTTAAAGCTCTGAGTTTTACCGAGCTGTTTGACGGAACAAAATCGCTTCCTTGGGAAGATTGGATAGATAAAAATGATGAATTTCCTGTTAAGGGACATTGCATTAAGTCAAAACTGTTTTCTGTTCCCGACTGCCAAAAAATAGTGAAAAAAGCGGTTGTTGAACGTCTAAAGAATAAATACGGTATAAATTGGTTTGATGAAACAGGTATAAAAAAACAGATTGAATTTTTTATCTTTAACGATAAAGCCGACCTAATGATAGATCTTTCGGGAGTTCCGCTTCACAAAAGAGGATATAGAACTGCATCAGGTGGCGCCCCTATTCGCGAAACCTTGGCGGCGGCAATGGCTAAAATAGCCAGACCCAGAGAAGACGTTCTGTTTTGGGATCCTTTCTGCGGCTCTGCAACTATCCCTATAGAAGCAGCAATGATTATGACAAATACAGCTCCCAATATAAATAATTCTTTTATTTCTGAGGAATTTAAAAATATACCCCATATGTTTTTTGAAACAGCCCGCGACGAAGCTAATTCTTTGATTAAGCACGATACGTCATTCAAAACCTTCGCAAGCGATATAGATACTGAGGTCTTAAAAATAGCAAAAAACAATATTGCTAAATCGGGTATGGGTAAGTATATTGATTGTTTTGAAAAGAATGCTCTTGACATAGAAACCGGAGGAGTGAGAGGAACGGTAGTTTGTAATCCCCCCTACGGCGAAAGACTTTCCGATGCAGATACTGTTTTTAAATTATATTCGGATATGGGAAAAGCCTTTTCTAAGCTTGACCGTTGGCAGATATATATATTAACCAGTGATGAGGGCTTTGAGAAAAGATACGGACGCCGTGCAGATAAAATCAGACGATTATATAACGGAATGATTCGTTGTAATTATTACCAGTTTTTTAAACCACAAAACAAATAAGAGGTAAGTATTTTGAAACTTATAATCGCCGAAAAGCCGAGTCTTGGAAGAAATATAGTCGCTGCAATCGGAAACATGACCGGCAAAAACGGATATTACGAGGGAAATGGATATATCGTCACTTGGGCTTTTGGACATTTGTTTACCCTTGCTGATATAGAGGATTACAGTCCTTTGCCTGAGGGTAAAAAATATTGGTGTCTCGATAATATACCTTGTTTTCCAAGTGAGTTTAAGTATATTCTTAAACGAAATCCAGATAAATCTAACGATGCAGGCATTGAGAAACAGTTTAATACAATTAAATATTTATGCAACAGAGATGACGTTGATACCATAATTAACGCGGGAGACTCTGACCGTGAGGGTGAAATTATTGTTAGAATTTGCGTAGCTAAAGCCCTTGAATCGTCTAAAAGGTTTACTCGCCTTTGGTTGCCCGACCAAACATCTGAAACAATTTTAAAAGGGCTTTCTGAAATGAAAGATGAGTCCGAATATGATAATCTTGCAAACGAGGGATTTGCACGTACTTTTATAGATTGGTTGTACGGTGTTAACCTTACAAGATATGCTACATTAAAGTGCGGTACGTTGCTTAGAGTCGGAAGAGTTATTGTTCCTATTGTTAAGGCAATTTATGATAGGGATATGGCTATCAGAAACTTTGTTCCGGACAAGTATTATTCTATATCAAGCAATGAACAAACCAATGGTGAGGAAATAGAGCTTGTAAGCAAGGAGAAGATTCCTAAAGATAAGTTTTATCTTGCGGAAGAATTATGTAAAAAATATAACGAAACAGGGGCGGTTGTTGCCTCGGTTAAAAAGAAGGTCGAAACAGTTTCGCCCGGAAAACTTTATTCTTTGACTAAACTTCAAAATTACCTTGGTAAAAAGTATAAAATGCCTATGGAAAAAAGCTTAGCGATTTTGCAGAAGCTTTATGAGGAAGGTTACGTTACATATCCGAGAACAAACTCCGAATATCTTGCAACCAACGAAAAAAGTAAAATTAAGAATATACTTTACGTTGTCGAAAAAATGGGATATCCCGTTGAGTTTAAAGATAAGAAAACTATTTTTGATGACAGAAAAATAGAATCTCACTCGGCTCTTACTCCAACAACAAAAATCCCCGACAAAACCAAGCTTTCCGAAGATGAAATGAAAGTGTATTCTGCAGTCTTCAGACGTTTTGTAGCAATTTTTTGTTCAAAAGATTGTGTTGTAAACCGTTCGGAAATAAAAATTTCGGTAGGGGAGCTTGAAGAGTTTTCTTTAAAGGGCGTCACTATGCTTGATAAAGGTTGGACTGCCTTTGATGATTACACAAAAAAAGACAAGATACTTCCGGCTTTAAAAAAAGGTGACACAGTTAACATTTGTTTTAAGCCTGTAGAAAAAGAGACTACACCTCCCAAGCATTACACTATAGAGACCTTGAACAATTATCTGAAAAATCCTTTTAAGGAAGAGAAGAGCAATATCGAAAACGATAATGACGAAGAGGAATACAGAGCAATTTTTGAGGGACTGGAGCTTGGTACTGAGGCTACAAGGACCGGTATTATTGATAATGCACGTAAAAGCGGTTATATTGATCTCAAAAAAGACGTATATACTATTTTACCCGGTGGCGAATATCTAATAGAATCCCTTTCTATGATGAATATCAGTATGGATAAGTATAAGACGTCTGAGCTCGGAAAAGCTTTGAAGAGGGTTTTCAGAAACGAAATAACAATACAAGAAAGCGTTGATTTGGCAATAAACGAAATAGCGCAAGTGTTTGAAAAGAAAGAGGTATCACCTGAGGCGGATAACGATTTCGGCTTTTTTGGAGATATTGTCGGACAGTGTCCTTTGTGCGGTAATGACGTTGTCAGAACTCGGTTTGGATACGGTTGTTCCGGATTTAAAACCAACGGGTGTAAGTTTACTGTAAATTCAAGAATATGCGGTAGGGTTATTTCTGTTTCAAACGTCAAAAAACTTCTTCAAGACGGTGAAACTTATAACATTTCCGGTTTTATATCCAAGAATAATAAATCTTTTGATGCAAAGCTCTATTTAGAAGAGGGTAAAATAAAATTTAAGTTTTAAGGAGAAATTATTGTGTTAGTGAATATTAAAAAACTTGATAAAAGAGCCAAAATCCCAACCTATGGAAGTGAGTTTTCCGCAGGGGCCGATTTATATGCGGTTTGCGATGAAGACGTTACGATTAAACCAAACGAAACTGTGTTGATTCATACGTATCTGAGTATTGAGATTCCTGTGGGATACGGCGGCTTTATATATGCTCGAAGTGGTCTTGCCAGTAAGAAAGGATTAGCGCCTGCAAACAAGGTTGGTGTTATTGATGCTGACTACAGAGGGGAAGTGATGGTTGCATTACATAACCATAGCGCGATTGAGCAGACAGTTTCTAACGGAGAAAGAATTGCCCAGCTTGTAATCGCTCCCTTCTTGAAAGCTCAATTTGGCGAAGCTGATGAACTGTCAGATACAGAAAGAGGCACGGGAGGCTTCGGTTCCACCGGTACAAAATAAAAAATGACTTGCAACGTTTCTGTTGCAAGTTTTTTGTTTGTCAAACGTTATTTAATGCGAATATATATTTACTAAGCAGAATAGAATTTTTAAAAGGGAACTTGTCTGATTTAAAATAATTATTAGGAGGAAATAATAGTAATATTTGTTTAAATATGATTATTTTGCGTCTTTAAGTATCGGTATTATGGTGTGATTATAATACATTTTATGCAAAAATGCTCGATTTTTATACATTTTTTGTTTGTGCAAAATGCAGAAATTTTAAAGTTGAATTTACAAATCAACCTAAAGAAAATTAGTCTTTGCATTGCAAATCGCACTTTTATGCATAGTATACAAACCAAAATGTTAATATTAACATTTGTGCAATTACCATAATTTACCATACAAAAGTTGACAAATCATCATTTTTGTGCTATAATCAGCGTGTTTCCCGCAGTTTTGCATACATTTATTGTGTGTGTTTAATCGCATTTAAAGGAGGAAAATATGCAAGTTCAGAAAGAATTAGATAGTTTTGAACTGTATTCCAACCGCGTTTCAAATGCAAATGTTTCGGGAATTAAAATGAATAAAACAGGGAAGCGTGTGCTTCATGCGTTCTTGGTATTATTCGTTGTAGCATTGTTTATAACATCAGTTGTTGCAGTGAATATTGCCTTTGACGGTTCTGTGTTGGCGGCATCTCCTGTTTATACATTGAATTCCCCAGAATATTCTTCATATAATTCAGTTTTCTCCGGTTACAGACCTACGGTTACTTTTTCAATCGTTAACAGAGGCGGCGACGAGCTGATTGTTTCAATTGAGGCGATGCAGTTGAAGGATGTTCTTGATGAACGTGGAATCATAATAGATGATTCATGTGTTGTGAATTATCCGCTTGATACTACAGTTTACGACGGTATGGAAGTAGTCATTGACTCAATTACTTATGAAGAGGTTCAAGTTGATTCGGTTATCAACTATGATACGAAAACCATTGAACTTCAGACTATCCCTAAGGGAAAGAAAAAAGTTATTACAAACGGTGCAAACGGTAAGTTGACAAGCACCTATCGCAAAAAGTACGTTAACGGCGTTTTTGAAAGCGAAGAGTTGATTAAACAAGCAACAACACTTGAACCGATTACCGAGGTTGTAGAGCTTGGCGTGGGCGGTTCTTTTGTTGGCAAAGACGGTAAAACTTATCATTACTCATATTATCTTGACGTTCAAGCTACATGTTACGGAAAGGCTGACGGGTCGGGTAGTATTACTGCAACAGGTACACTTGCAAGAGAAGGTGTAATTGCGGTTGACCCCAGAGTTATTCCGCTTGGTACTACAGTATACGTAAAGGGAAGCTACAAAGATATTGGTGTTTGCTACGCCGAGGATACCGGTGGAGCTATTAAAGGCAGCATAATCGACGTTTACATGGAAGGAACACTTCAGCAACTTCTCCAATTCGGCAGAAGAAATATGAGAGTATATATCTTAGAATAATTGCCCCTCTGCAAAAGCGGAGCCGGTACAGATTTCAAGCGATGTATTTTACGTACATTGCTTGTTTTTTTATAATTAAATAAAACTCCAAGCAGATATAATATCGGCTTGGAGTTTTTCTTTAATTCTTTTCGATTATTTTTACGTTTACAGGAGTTATTGCGGCTTGTTCGTAAACTATCTCTTTTATTTGAGATATTTGATTTGCAAGAAGTCCATCGGATTTTACAACAACGTTGCATTTTCCTTCGCTTATGACCGCTACACATTCTTCGAACCCCTTTGATACAATCAGCGATTCAATGTTTGATTCTTTTTGCATATCATCTGCAATTTGGGACATTTGCTGTAAGGCAGTATCTTTTGATTCTGCAAGGGCCTCTTGGTTATCTACAACTAT
>JAFQOB010000250.1 GCA_017395725.1 Clostridia bacterium | reverse complement strand
GCAAATATAAGCTTCTTAGGTCTCTTGTATCTCGGCAATGCGTGACAGAATTCATTTATTTCGTCCTCTGTCGCATTCATTCCCTCTTTAAATTCAATAACTGCCGCCGCAATTTCACCAAGTCTATCGTCGGGAAGACCGATAACCGCAACGTCTTTTATCTTTGTATTTGTATTCAAGAAGTCTTCAATTTCAACGGGATACAAGTTTTCACCGCCCGATATAATAACGTCTTTCTTTCTGTCAACAAGATAAATAAATCCGTCTTCATCCACTCTCGCAACGTCTCCTGTAAACAGCCAACCGTCTTTCAATACTTCATTTGTCGCCTTTTCATTCTTATAATAACAAAGCATTACGCCGTCGCCTTTAACCGCAAGCTCACCAACCTCGCCCTGAGGTAATTCGTTGCCGTTTTCATCAACTATCTTTGCTTTCCAGTTATATCCCGGCTTTCCTATCGCCCCAACCTTGTGGATATTTTCAACACCAAGGTGTACACAACCCGGTCCTATAGATTCCGACAAACCGTAGTTTGTATCATAATCGTGATTTGGGAACATCTTTTTCCATCTGTTAATAAGACTTGGCGGTACAGGCTGAGCACCTATATGCATAAGCCTCCATTGGTCAAGCATATAGTCATCAAGATTAATCTTACCTGCCTCTACTGCGTTAAGTAAATCCTGTGCCCAAGGTACAAGCAACCATACTATCGTACATTTTTCTTCGGTTACCGCACGTAAAATCCATTCGGGCTTTACACCCCTTAAAAGTACTGCTCGGCTTCCTGAAAGCAAGCTTCCGAACCAGTGCATCTTCGCTCCAGTATGATATAGGGGAGGAATACACAAAAACACGTCGTCTCTTGTCTGACTGTGGTGATTCTGTTCGGTCTCACAAGAACATACCAATGCTCTGTGGTTATGCAAAATAGCCTTCGGTCTTCCCGTCGTACCCGATGAAAAATATATTGCCGCATAATCCTTTTCCGTCAAAAGTATAGGGGGCGCCTTTGTAGACGTATACGTTACAAGCTCAAGATAGCTTTCAGCAAATTCGGGAACGTCTCTGCCTACAAAAAATTTAAACTTAAGTTTTTCAAGTGCCTTAGGTACAGTTTCAAGTCGCTCGGTAAATTCGGGACCAAATACCAAAACGTCTACGTCAGCCAAATCAAGACAGTATTCTATTTCGTCTCCCGAATATCTGAAGTTCATAGGAACTGCCAATGCACCTGATTTCAATATACCAAAATATATGGGCAGCCACTCAAGACAGTTCATAAGAAGTATAGCAACTTTCTGCCCCTTCTTTATTCCTCGGCTAAGCAAAAGGTTTGCAAATCTGTTCGCCTTTTCATCAAACTGTCTCCAGTTTATTTCACGTCTGTATGGCAAGTCAGGCCTTGTGTTTTCTATAAGACTGAAATCTCTCCAGGTTACCGCATTGTCCCTTTCTTCAGATGGATTAATCTCAACCAACGCGGTTTCATCTCCGTAAAGACGCGCATTTCTTTCCAAAAAATCCGCTATTACCATTTTCTTTCTCCTTATATATCTTAACTTTTTATTTTCTGATTTTAACATATCGATATACGAGCTCTGCCCGCTTATCAATAATT
>JAFQOB010000249.1 GCA_017395725.1 Clostridia bacterium | reverse complement strand
TATAGCATCAAATCGCCGTTTTCTTCTTTGCGGGTTTCAAATCCTATTGCCGATATATCGTCACAATATTCTTCAGCAGCAGCCATTTCAACAGAATCTAGCTGTAGGCTTACAGGAACAAGCAAAAATTGAAGTACGTTCTTTTTTTTCTTCATATTGCTTTTCAGTTCCTCAAATAATATTCTCTCGTGAGCCGCGTGTTTATCTATCAAAAGAATCTTATCAGCCATTTCTACGAATATATACGAGTAAAAAGCCTCGCCTATTATTTTGTAAAAAGGCAGTTCTTTTTCGGTAGCACCTTGTTCTTCGTCCGTCGTTTCATAAATATACTTACCGTTTGGGCTTTCTGTTCTGCCAACGTAATTGTCTTCGAAAACGCTATCAAAAATCTTTTCTGTTTCTTTTGGCGTATTATCTATCTTTGGAATACTCACAAAAGGTTCATCATCAATATAAACATTGTGCTCCGTAGCAGGGGTAGGTTTTGTTTCAATAGCACCAAGTGTTGCAAACTCCGTACTAATATTCATTTCGTTGGTAAACGATATCTTTTCGGGCTTTACCCTTTCTTCACGCTCCTCAACCGGAACAAAAGAGTTTATTATATTTAATCCCTCTTGTTTTTTGTTGTTTTCCAACTGTTCAGGCTCAAATATTTCTTCTTTCTCGCTCATCACTGTCGGTCTTGCAACACTGTTTTCAAGCGCCCCCCTCACAGTCGAATATATAGCTTCAAATATTTGTCTCTCGTCGCTGAATTTTACCTCGGCTTTAGTCGGGTGAACGTTAGCATCAACAAATGCGGGGTGTACGTCTATCTTTAAAACACAGCACGGAAATTTACCCTCGGGTATATATGAATCGTACGCCTGTTCAAGTGCTGCAGATATAGTTTTATTTCTTATAAATCTATCGTTGACAAACAATATCTGGTGGTTACGGTTGCTCTTTATATTATCGGGATTGCCTATATATCCGTAAACCTTAACTCCCTCTGTCAGCCAATTTACAGCAGTCATTTTCTTTATAAAATCTCTGCCGTACAATGCATATATTACGTTTGACAGCTTACCGTCGCCTGCCGTTGAAAATTTTACACTATCGTCTGTTATAAACTTAAACGCAATATCGGGTCGAGACAACGCCAATTTCTCAACAACGTTTGAAACCGCCATTCCCTCGGTCATATCCTTTTTCAAAAACTTTCGTCTTGCAGGTACGTTCGCAAAAAGCTCTTCAACAATAACGGTAGTACCGTTAGGACAGCCCGTATCGGCAATAACAACCTCTTCGCCCGGATTGCACATCATAAGCGTTCCTATCTTATCGTCTTGACGTTTAGTCATTATTCTAACTTTAGATACAGACGATATCGCCGCCAGCGCCTCTCCTCTGAAGCCGAGAGTCATTATCTTGCCAAGGTCCCATTGGTTGCTTATCTTACTGGTCGCGTGTCGCTTTATACAAACCGGCACGTCCTCGCGGCTCATTCCCTTACCGTTGTCGCACACACGTATAAATGAAACTCCGCCTTTTTTTATCTCAACCGTAATCTTGTTAGCTCCCGCGTCTATTGAGTTTTCTATAAGCTCCTTCACTGCCGATGCAGGTCTTTCAACCACCTCACCCGCCGCAATAAGATTGGCTACATGGATATCAAGTACGTTAATTATTCCCACGTGCTATTATCTCCTTAGTTTTTTCATTACTGTATCATTTTCTTTAAATCAAACAATACTCCAAGTGCTTCTATGGGTGTCGTTGTATTCAAATCAACACTCTTAAGCTTTTCAATAACTTCGTTGTTCGCAAGGCTCTCGAACGATAACATTCCGTCATCTTCCGCTTCGTTCACCACTTGTACGACCGGTCTTTCCTCGCTCTCAATTTCTTTCAGAATTTCCTTCGCCCTCTTTATTACAGGTGACGGTACTCCTGCAAGTAAAGCAACCTCAATACCGTAACTGTCATCTGTTGCACCCTTAACTATCTTACGCAAGAAAATAAGCTCGTCGCCCTTTTTCTTCGCCGCTATGTTATAGTTTACAATTCCGTCAATCTGTCCTTCAAGAGTCGTCATCTCGTGATAGTGCGTAGCAAACAAGGTCTTAGCTCCAAGCTTCTTACCTGCACTGTATTCGGCTACAGCCTTTGCTATACTCATACCGTCAAAGGTACTCGTTCCTCTGCCTATCTCGTCATATATTATCAAACTCTTCTTTGTCGCATTCTTAAGAATGTAAGCAACCTCGTTCATCTCAAGCATAAACGTAGACTGTCCCGAGGCAAGGTCGTCCGATGCGCCTACACGGGTGAAAATCTTATCGACAATTCCGATTTTTGCCTCTCTTGCGGGAACAAACGAGCCTATCTGTGCCATAAGAGTTATAATCGCAACCTGGCGCATATAGGTTGACTTACC
>JAFQOB010000248.1 GCA_017395725.1 Clostridia bacterium | reverse complement strand
TCAAGCCCTCGAAAGTATATCTCTTCGACAAACAAAGCGGCGAAAGAATCTACTACACCGCTAAGTAATAAAGGGGAAAAGAATATGGACAATCAAAACAAAAAGGCTTGGCTGTACCTGTTACCCGCACTTATATTCTTAGCGGTGTTTATGGTATACCCTCTCATTGACGTTTTTATATACTCCTTTGAAGAAAGCTATAACTTTGCGTCTCAGACGTATAACGGCGTAGGTCTCTATAACTATTCTTACGTTTTACACGACCCCTACTTTCTTCAGGCTTTAAAAAATACGTTTATTTTAGTTGCGATAACAGTTCCTCTGTCAACCATTATTGCACTGCTTATATCCCTCGGACTCAGTTCGATAAAGGCTATCCGTAACCTTTTTCAAACCGTATATTTCCTGCCCTACGTAACAAACACTTTAGCTGTCGGTCTTGTATTTATGATACTCTTCCAGAAGGCTCCTCAGCACGAGGGCTTGGTAAATACAGTTATAAACTGGTTTGGCGGCCCGTCTATCGACTTCCTCGGCGGTCCCTACTGGGCAAAAATGTTTGTTCTTTGCCTCTACACTATATGGGTGGTTATGCCCTTTAAGATTCTCATTCTTACAAGCGCATTAGCCTCGGTAAAACAAGATTATTATAATGCCGCAAAGCTTGACGGTGCATCAAGCTTCAGAATATTCAGAAAAATAACGCTCCCTATGATATCGCCTATGTTATTCTACTTGATAATAACCGGATTTATCGGTGCATTCAAGGCTTACAGCGATGCTGTTGCTCTGTTCGGTCTTGACCTTAACTCAGCAGAAATGAACACCATAGTCGGTTACGTATACGATATGCTGTACAGCGACGGCGGCGGATACCCCTCTTATGCATCTGCGGCGGCTATTATCCTATTCGTTATCGTATTGACCATTACGTGCATAAATCTTATCATAAGCAAAAAGCACGTTCATTATTGAGGTGAATATTATGAATAACAGCATTCAATATGAAAAAATAGAAAAAAATGCCAAGCTTCGCAAAAGAATAATGAACGTTTTCACCTATATAATGCTGACTGTTTGGGCAATTGCCGTACTGTTCCCTTTTTATTGGATGATTCTTACGTCTCTTAAAAGCTACAGCGCCTACAGCTCAGAAACAGTACCGAAGTTTTTTACAACTTCCCCCGCATTTGAAAACTACAAGGAAGCTTTTACCGCCGTTCCTCTCGGTCAATACTTTTTAAATACTCTCATTTTCACACTTGCAACAACGGCAATTATGTTATGCATAGTTATCCCTGCGGCATTTGCTTTTGCAAGAATGAATTTTAAAGGAAAGAACGCGGTATTTACCCTTATTCTCTCTCTTATGATGATACCTAATGAACTTGTTATCATCACAAACTTTACAACAGTAACAAACCTTGATATGCGTAATACCTTTGCAGGTCTTATTCTCCCCTCGGTTATGTCGGTATTCTACGTATATCTTTTGAAAGAAAACTTCTCGCAGATTCCCGACGAGCTTTATTACGCGGCTAAGGTTGACGGTACAAGTGACTGGAAATATATGTGGAAGGTTATGATTCCTATATGCCGGCCCACTATTATAACCATAACGATACTTAAGGTTATCGAATGTTGGAACTCTTACGTTTGGCCGAGACTTATTACTGACGAACAGGCATATTACCTTGTATCAAACGGTATACAGGAAATACGCGAAAACGGCTTCGGACGAGACAATATTCCGCGTATGATGGCGGCAGTCGTCGTTATCTCCGTTCCTCTTATCATTCTGTTTATTATATTCCGTAAAAAGATTATGGAGGGCGTTGCAAGAGGAGGTACAAAAGGATAATGAAAAGAATACTTTGTTTATTGCTTGTTTTGTTGCTTACTCTTCCCTTATGTACTTCGTGTCACGGCAGTTTGGCTTCAAAAGATACTCCCGCTAATACTCCCGAAGAAAACGACGAAACTCCTTCTGCAAACAACGAAAAGAAAGAACTGTATAAGCTCCCCGATTCATTTGACGAATCAAAACAATACGAGCTTACTTTCTGGGCAAAAAACGATACCAATATAACTCAAACAGAGATATATGCCAAAGCTATTGAGGATTTTGAAGCACTTTACCCGAATATAAAGATAAAGCTTCGTCTTTACAACGACTATTCAAGAATCTACAACGACGTTATCACAAATATTGCAACAGATACCACACCGAATATTTGTATAACTTACCCCGACCATATTGCAACTTACTTAACGGGTAAAGATACCGTAGTTCCCCTGGACGGACTGTTTGAAGACAAAAAATACGGACTCGGCGGAACAGACCTTAAATTTGACGGTCCAAAAATGCAGGAGATTATCCCTCAGTTCCTTGAAGAATGTATATTAGATGACAGTTATTACGCCCTTCCCTATATGCGTTCAACGGAAGCTTGTTACGTAAACAAGACCTTTGTTGAAAAGCTTGGCTTTACGCTCCCTGAGGTTATGACTTGGGACTTTATATGGGAAGTATCCGAGGCAGCAACTAAAAAAGACGCTGACGGAAACTATACCGTAAACGGTCAAAACGTTATGATACCCTTTATTTACAAATCAACCGACAATATGATGATAAGTATGCTTGAACAGCTCGGAGCAGGCTATTCAAAAGAGAATGGCGACATTCTTATCTTCAACAAAGAAACGGAAAAGATTTTGTATAACATATCAGACCACACAAAATCGGGGGCTTTCTCTACCTTTAAGATTTCAGGCTATCCCGCAAACTCACTGAATGCCGGTCAATGTATTTTCGCTATTGACTCTACCGCCGGTGCAACGTGGATGGGCACAAAAGCTCCTTTGGTAGATATAAGCGAAGACAGAATAGTCGATTTTGAAACGGTGGTTATGCCCATTCCTCAGTAAGACCCCGAAAATCCAAGAATGATATCCCAAGGTCCTTCAATATGTATATTCAATAAAGAAGACCATCAGGTTGTATTGGCATCGTGGCTGTTCTGTCAGTTTATGCT
>JAFQOB010000247.1 GCA_017395725.1 Clostridia bacterium | reverse complement strand
ATATGCATCGGCTTTTTAACTTTTTGTTTTTATTCTTCTTCGGGGGCTTCCCAGTTGTGATAAATTTCCTGAACGTCGTCGTGCTCTTCAAGATATTCAATGAGAAGTCTCATCTTCTTAAGGTCATCTTCGCTTTCGAGTGTTACGTAGTTTGAAGGAATCTTATCTTTTTCTGCAGACTCAATCTTGTAGCCCTTATCTGTAAGTGTCTGGTTTACAAAGTCGAGGTCTTCGGGAGTCGTATAAATTTCAAATATTTCGCCCTCGTCTACAAAGTCCTCAGCACCTGCTTCAAGTGCGTCTTCCATAAGCTTATCTTCATCAAGTCCGTCAGCCTTAGCAACTATAATAACGCCCTTATCTGCAAATAAGTAGCTAACGCAACCTGTCTGTCCGAGGGAAGCACCGTATTTATCAAAGTAATGTCTTACGTCACCGCCTGTACGGTTACGGTTATCTGTCAATGCTTCAACTATTACTGCAACGCCCGAAGGACCGTAGCCTTCATATACTATCTCTTCGTAATTTGCACTGTCTGCGGCTGTCGCCTTTTTAATAATACGGTCAATGTTATCATTGGGAACGTTGAGTGACTTTGCTTTTGCTATAAGGTCACGCAATTTGCTGTTGGAAACGGGATCGGGACCGCCTTCCTTAACGCATACGGTAATTTCTTTACCTACTTTTGAAAAAACTTTTGCTTTTTGAGCATCGGTCTTTTCTTTCTTGTGCATAATATTTTTCCACTTTGAATGTCCTGACATTTTTCTATCTCCTTAAATTTCTTATATCTTTTCTGTTTTTCTCATACAAATGAGAGAGAATGCGTTTCCAAGCACGTAATTAACTGCTTCCGTAAGCTTAATACGGAATACCTTTGTGCTTTCGTCGTCTGCACCGAGTATCTGGCAGTCATGATAGAACCCGTTGAAGTCTGTACATACGTCAAGGATATATCTTGTTATAACAGAGGGTTCGTAATCGTTTATTGCCTGAAGTACTTTTTCGGGGAAGAGGGAAAGGGTACGGAGAAGTGCTTTTTCTTTATCGTTCATACTGTACGTAATCTCAATATCTTTCGCAATATCATTTGCTTTCTCAAGAACGCTGCAGGTTCTTGCATAAGTATACTGTGCATAAGGACCTGTGTTTCCGTCAAAGTTCAATGCATCTTCAAGCATAAAGTTTATATCTTTTATTCTGTTGTTTGAAAGATAATAGAATACAATAGCACCAACACCTACAGCCTCTGCCTTTTCGTCTCTGTTTTCGAGGTTGGGGTTCTTTTCGTTCATTATATCCTTTACTTTCTCAATGGCAGATGCAAAAAGGTCTTTAAGAAGAATAACGTTACCTGTTCTTGTAGCAAGTTTTTCGCCGTTAAGACTTACCTTGCCGTAAGGAACGTGTACAAGATTCTTTGCCCATTCATATCCCATAAGCTCAACAACCTTAAACCACTGTGCAAAATGAAGTGACTGTCCGGCGTCGGTTACGTATATAACCTTTTCAAAATCGTAAGTGTTCTTACGGTAGAGGGCCGCAGAAATATCTCTTGCGGGATAAAGCGACGAGCCGTCTCTCTTAAGAATAAGGCAGGGGGGCATCTTGTATTCCTCAAGGTCTACGACCGATGCGCCGTCATCTATCTTAAGCAAGTTCTTTTGCTTCATTTCATCAATTACAGCAGGCATCTTGTCGCTGTAAAAGCTCTCGCCGCAGTAGCTGTCAAACTCAATATCAAGCTGTTTGTACGTCTTCTTGTATTCTTCTATACTTATCTCTATAAACCATTTCCAAAGCTTAATGTTCTCTTCGTCAAAATGTTCAAGCTTGGTAAACTCGGCTCTTGCCTTATCGTTTAAGGTAGGATCTTCTTCAGCTTCCTTATGGAATCTTACGTAGAGTGCAACAAGCTCGTCGATGCCTTTTTCTTCTATAGTCGCTCTGTCACCCCAAAGGTGATATGCTACGATAAGCTTACCAAACTGTGTTCCCCAGTCGCCTAAGTGGTTAACACCTACACAATTATATCCAGCAAACTCGTGGAGCTTCTTTAAAGAGTGTCCGATAACCGTAGTTCCAAGGTGGCCTATATGGAAGGGTTTTGCAACGTTTGGGGAAGAGTAGTCAAGGACTACTGTCTTTCCGTTACCAAAATCAAAAGAGCCGTATTTGTCGCCCTTTTCTAAAATATCACTCAAAACCTTTTCAGAGAAATAACTCTTTTTAATGTATATATTCAGATATCCGTTTACAGTCTCGATTCTTTCTACATTTTCGTCGCTCAATTCAGAAGCGATCTTCTCGGATATCATAACGGGTGACATACGAAGTGACTTCGAAAGCTTAAAACAGGGAAGGGCTATATCACCCATCTTTTCGTCGGGGGGATATTCCAACATCTGCGCTATCTTTTCTTCGTCAAGTCCGTGAGAAGTATTCATAGAGTCGAGAACGGTCTTAAGTCCGCTTGACAGACGTTTCTTGATCTGTAACATATTAACATCCTTTCTGTCGTACTGTTTTTTTATGTCTTTTTGCACACAAAAACCCATTTTAACCTATACATTATAACATAGTATAATTTCCATTTCAAGAGCTATTATTAAAAAATATTTTATTAATAGTTTTTTCTTTGACCTAAAACTGTTGCAAATTACAAAAAAATAGTTTATAATTAAACAGAATAGACTAATGTGTTTGTAGAAGGAGGGAGCCTTGTATGGCAAGATATATAGGGATTGACCTTGGAACTTCATCTGTACTTATATACGTTAAGGGAAAGGGAATAGTCCTCGACGAGCCTTCCGTTGTTGCGGTAAATGATGAATCGGGCGAACTTGTGGAAATAGGTAAGGATGCTCTTTTAATGCTGGGCAAAACACCCGAGGGTATTTCTGTTATCAGACCTATGAGCGAGGGTGTTATAAGCAAATACGAGGTTACTCTCACTATGCTTCAGCACTTTATAAAAAAAGCTACGGCTATGTCGCAGATCTTTAAGCCTATTATCGCTGTCTGCGTTCCAAGCGGTATAACCGACGTTGAAGAAAGGGCAGTAAGAGATGCGGCAACTCAAATAGGTGCAAGATATACATATCTTATTGAAGAACCTCTTGCGGCTGCTATTGGTGCCGGAATAGATATAATGAGCCCCGATGCTCAAATGATTATTGATATTGGCGGCGGTACTACCGATATTGCCGTTATATCATACGGTCAAATCGCTTTTTCCGAGTCGGTAAGAGTGGGCGGAGATAAGTTTGATGATGCCATCACTCGTTATATCAGAAGAAAACACAATTTGCTTATCGGCGAAAGAACCGCAGAAAAGGTGAAAAAAGAAATCGGTACCGTTTGGCAGAGAGATGAGTCGGTCTCTCTTGAGGTCAGCGGAAGAGGGTTGCTTGAGGGTTTACCTAAATCTGTTAAATTGAATTCTTCCGAAATGGTGGGTGCTCTTGAAGAGCCTATTACCGCTATTGTTGAGGCGATTTGTGCGGTTATTGAAAAAGTTCCGCCCGAAACGCTTAAAGATATAATGAAAAAAGGAATAGTTATGACGGGCGGAGGCAGTATGCTTTACGGACTTGACAGCCTTATAGCTAACGTTACGGGAATAAAAACAAAGGTTGCCGAAAATGCAATTTCTTGTGTTGCTATCGGAACCGGTAAGGCTCTTGAAAGATTTTTGAAGGATCCCGGTAAAGCTATCAGCTTTACAAAAGAAAAGAAACGTTATGAATTTGACTGATATGTATTCTAAGGGAGATTTGTTATGGCTGCAAGAACAGTAAAAGTAGGATTTGTCGGTCTTGGCTCAAGGGGCAGAGGCCTAATGAAAAAGGCTATCAGAATTTCAGGAATGAAGGTTGTCGGTCTTTGCGATTTGAATGATAAGTGTATTGAGCTTGCATTGAAAGAGGCAGAGGCATTAAATGAAAAACCGAGAGTTTATAAATCATATCAAGATATGTTGAGTGACTCCAAAATAGAGGCTGTTTTAATAACAACTTCTTGGTCTTCTCATATTTCACTTGCTTGTCAGGCTATGGAAGCGGGAAAGGCTGTCGCTATGGAAGTCGGTCCTGCAATGTCTTTGCAAGAATGTTTTAAGCTTGTTGAAACGCAGGAGAAAACAGGTGCAAATTTTATGTTCCTTGAGAATACTTGCTACAATAGAAACATATTGCTTGTTTCAAATATGCTGAAAAAAGGATTGTTCGGTGAGATTATACACGCTTCCGGCTGTTATCAGCACTGTGTAACGGATTTGGTATATCAGGAATACAAGGCGTT
>JAFQOB010000246.1 GCA_017395725.1 Clostridia bacterium | reverse complement strand
TGCAGGATGTATTCTTCCGTCGGAAATGAGTTTTTCCAGCGTAATTCTCGCAACTTCTCTTCTGATCGGGTCAAATCCCGAAAGTGTTATCGCCTCAGGTGTGTCGTCTATAATAAGATCAACTCCCGTAAGCGTCTCAATTGCACGAATGTTTCTGCCTTCTCGACCTATAATTCTTCCCTTCATATCATCATTGGGAAGCGGAACAACGGATACCGTAGTTTCAGATACGTGGTCAGCCGCACATCTTTGAATTGCAAGTGAGATAATGTTTCTCGCCTTATCGTCAGCCTCTTCTTTAAGCTGATTTTCAATTTCAACGATTTTCTGTGCCGCTTCGTGTTTAACCTCGTCTTCAATACGCTGTACAAGTTCTTTCTTTGCTTCAGCAGCGCTTATACCGGCTATCTGCTCAAGCTTTTCAAGCTGTTGTACACGCAATTCTTCAAGTCGTTCCTTAAGTTCTTCGTTTTCCTTGATTTTGCGGTTTAACTGTTCGTCTTTTTTCTCTAAAGCTTCTGTTTTGCGTTCAAGAGTTTCTTCCTTAGTAACAGCACGGCGTTCAAGTCTGGAAACTTCGTTTCTTCTTTCCTTGATTTCACGCTCGAGCTCGTTTCTGGAATGTAATATCTCTTCTTTTGCTTCGATAAGAGCTTCTTTCTTTTTGGTTTCAGCCACCTTTTCTGCTTCTTCAACAATATTCTTGGCTCTTTCTTCTGCCAAGCCTATTTTAGCTTCGGTTACTTTTTTGCGATATGCAATACCCAAAACCATTCCGACAGCAATACCGACTGCAAGGGCAACAATTGCAACTATAGCTTCAATCATAGCAGTGCACCTCCTTAGTCAATATTTTATTTTTTACAAGCAAATATAATTATAATACCAACAATCCCCAAAACAGCAGCCACCGCCGAGCCTATAATAAGCATACCAACTATACTGATAGCCATACTCAAACCTCCGCTGTATCCGAGCATTGTATATTAAACACAACATTTACCCATATTACATATATTTTATACTATAAGAAGCAATATGTCAATAAAAAACCGAAGAAAAATTACAATTGTATATGTTATTCTGCTAAACAAGTAAAATTGTACAACACACAAGTTGTATGAGTCAAAAAAACCGAATAATAATTGAACATTTTTACCAAAAAGTATATTATGCACAAAAGATGCTTGACACGAAGATGTTTTATTGGTAAAATTATAGTATGATTTTAAGACAATTTGATCTTTTATCATTTTAAGCAAACTCAACCTAAGGAGGCACTATGAAAAGAACTTTTTCAAAAATTTTAGCATTATTTTTAGCACTTATTATGCTTCTTTCCATGCTTGTTGCATGTGGCGGAAATGATGGTCCTAAGGATAAAGACGAGGAAGAAATAAAGGGAACCGCCGAAAACCCGAACCTTCCCGCAAAGGACTACGGCGGATATGAATTTACGTTTATTACAAACCAGGGAAGTGCGTATAACACGGGATACCTTGTTTCCGAAGGCGAAGAGGGTGAAATCCTTGATGCTTCCATCGGAAGAAGAAACTCTATTCTCGAAGAAAAGTATAATATTAAAGTTTGTCAGCTCAACGTTCCCGAAATTCTTACGACAGTAAGAACACAGGTTATGGGCGGTGCCTGCGAATTTGACGCTATTCTTGCATCGTGTTCAAACCTTGCAACTATGGCTCAGGAAAACCTGCTTTTAAACCTGCTTGATATTGAGACTTTCAATTGGGATAAATCTTATTGGGACAGCAACTCAAAAGAGCAGCTTATGATAGGAAATAAGTTGTTTTTTGCAAACTGCGCACTCAATATTCATACTATAGGCTTCTGCGTATTCTTTAATAAGAAGTTAGTTGAAGACTATCAGCTGTCAGACCCCTATGAATTGATGAAGAATAATCAGTGGACCATTGATAACTGGGCAAATATGGTTAATTCCATTTCCGTAGACGTTGACCAAGACGGACATATGACTGAAAAAGATATGTACGGAACGCTTATGGAACACCATAACCCGAGAATGTTCCTTTATGCGTCCGGTGTTAGAGCGACAACCAATGACGAGACGGGATATCCACAGGTTACACTTATGGCAAACGCTGACAAGACGGTAACACTTTATGAAAAACTAAAGCAGGTATTTACGGATACTTCTCATTCATATTGTATGACCTGCTCTGACGTACAGTTTGACAGCGCGCAATACGCTCACAAATATTCTTACCTACGTTATTTGTTTACACAGGACTTGTATTTGTTCCATTATACCAGTGAAGGTGCTCTTACGGGCTTTGCGGAAATGGTAAGCGAATTCGGCGTTCTTCCTTTCCCGAAATACGACGAACACCAAGAAGGATATAAGACCATATATCCTTATAACAATAACCTCTTCGCACTTCCGAACATACAGGAAGATTTGAACCGTACAGCAGTTATAATTGAAGATATGAACTATATATCCAGCTTTACAATTGTACCGACTTGGTTTGAGACACTTCTTACAAGAAGATACGTAAGAGATGACGAATCCGAAGAGACTTTGCACATTCTCCGCAATAATTGCGTATATGATATTGGTCTTTACTACAATTTTGGCGATCTTCGTTCCGGAATACTCGACGTTGACCCTCAGCAGTCGAACATTTCCAGAAACTATGCAAGACTTGAAAAAGCAGTAAAAGCACATATCAAGAAGATTTACGCTGACTTTGACGACTTCAAATAATACAAAACACTAACGCAACAAGCCTTTTCCGACAGGGAAGGGCTTGTTTTTTTACCTCTATGTACTATCACAATTCAAATTTATAAAACTTCTCCCTCACGAATCCGCATAGGGCGACAAATATCTTTCGAAATCACCACACGCCCCAAATCGTCTATACGTCTAACAATTCCTGTTGCCTTCATATATTTACTCCTTTTCTCTACTCTTAAAATGTGCCAAAACCCAGTATTTATGCGGGTTTTCAACGTTTTTGGTTTACTCAAATTCAAGCCTCGTTCTATCCAAAAAGTACGACACTACCAAGGTCCTTATTTGGGACGAGTCGTTGTTTTTTGTTCTTTGTTAGTATCACACTTTTTGTAGAAATTATGAGTAGAATTTCCAATTGTTTTTAAAATTTAATATTGAAACATCGAAAGGCGGTGGCGGAATAGGTTTCCGTCACCGCCTTTGGGTTTGGTTGAGTCTGTGCGTACAAAGGGCTGCGCAGGCTCTTTTTATTTAGTTTTGGTTGTTTTACTCCGTTGCAGA
>JAFQOB010000245.1 GCA_017395725.1 Clostridia bacterium | reverse complement strand
ATTTTAATAACCTCCTTTGTGGTCATTTTTCTGCCTTTATTATATCACAAAACTGTATACAATCATCTTGCACTACCTGTATACTATCATACTACACTGTACAGTCCTCGACGAGCCGCAAAAAATGAAAGATTCTGCACTAATTATACCGCTGTTATTATTTAGTTCCCTTAATTTTATTTGTAGAAATAATAAAGTATATAACGGCTCGTCGAGGACGCCGAGCCCTACAGGTTTGTACATTGCTATTATAGCGTAGGGGCGATTCACGAATCGCCCGTTCCTTGTTTGTACAAATTGTTTGTTTTATCGGCTCGTCGAGTACGTCGAGCCCTACAAGCATACTCTAATGTTTGTGCAAACCTAAAGGTTCCGTTTTTTATAATTATTGATTTTGTACTACCTTTACATAGGTATTCTTAACTGTTATATAACAAAAAGCGTCTGCAGCATATTGCCGCAAAACGCTTTTTGGTTAATTATATCGGTTTAGATTATTTCTTCTTTTTCTTGGAAAGAACTATTCCAACTACTACACCTGCAACTACTACAACTGCTACAACAATAATGATGATAAGAGTTGTATTGCTGCCGCCTTCGTTTGCGCCGTCGTCAATAACAGGAGCAGAAGTTTCGGGAGCTTTTGTTTCTTCATCATCGGGGGCTTCTGTCTTAGGAGCAGAAGTTTCGGGAGCCTTTGTTTCAGCAGTACCGGGTTCAGCAGTATCGGGTTCATCAGTTTCGGGTTCATCAACAGGAGCATTCTTAAGCGCTTCAGCGAGCTGGTCAGCTGTTACACCTGCAGGATACTTAATGTCGGTAATGTCAGTGATAACGCCGTTTGCATAAGCAAGACCGAGTGTGTCACCCTTCCAACCGGAGAAGTCAACTGAGCAAGCTGCGGGCATATTGTTTGCAGCACCCATTGCAGACTGGTTGATTGACCAAGCGTTCTTAAAGTTACCGCCGTTGATTGTCATCTTAACTGTACCATCTGTGTTTGTCATACCTGTTGCACCAACACCGTTGATGTCACATTCAAAAGTACCGTCGTTAATTGTAATATTTACGTGACCGCCCCAAGGAGTCTTGGAGTTAACGGAACCGGAAATAGCACCGAGAACTGTTGTTGTGCCCTCAATTGTGAGGTAGGTTGTATTGTTTTCAATGTTATGTGTTGCTACTGTACCCCAAGAACCGCCTGTGATTTTGTTGTAAGTGCCAGACTTAACAACGAGACTTGTTATTTTGTCCTTGGAGTTGTTGTATCTAGGACCGCCTGCAAGGCTTACGTAGTTCTGAGCAACGCCTTCAAAAGCTTCGTCTGTAGGATAGCAGTTAATGCCTTCGCCAACGAGTGTGGGATAGTCGCCGAAGCAGATAGCACGGTCTGTACCGTCTGTTGCGATATCAATATTTTCCCAAATGGTAGATCCCTTAAGGTTGATCATAGCGGGCAACTTCATTGTGATCTTTGCGCCTGCTGTTTCACGATAGTCAACGCCGTTGTAAACGGATGTAAACTTAATAACCTTGTCTTTGAATGCAACAGTTTCCATATCTCTTACAGATGTTGCGCCGTTGTCGCCAACTTCGTTAATACCAATAAATACGGGACCGCAGATAACTATTGTACCACCGGTATCCTGAAGCATTTCAACTGCCTGATAGAAAGCTGTGAGAACGTGCCATCTCTTTCTTTCTGCTGTGGGGTCAAATCTTTCGTGATCTTCTGTGGGTTTCAAGGGGTTGTCAGCATCAGTACCTGTGCCGTCGCCTGCAAGTTCGCCTACAACCTCATTGTTTTCGTCTCTGGGAGCGTCTTTGATAAAGATAACTCTGTCGCTTCCGGGAACAAGTGTGTTGGGGTCAATAACAGTAGGTTCTTCTGCAGATGCAACGAGTGCAAATGCAGATGCCATAACTGCTACAGCCAATGCCAAAACTAAAAATTTTGCAAATTTTTTCATAATGGTTTTCTCCTTTTTTAATTATATTGTTAAAATTACAATATTTCGATAATAAATCTTTAAGCAACCGTAATTTCAATAATGCTGTCGGTGTGCTTAACTTTGTAGGTCTTGAACTCGTTGTGTGTCTCATAGAGTTCAAATTCTCCGCCTTTAATGCTTTCGGGAACAAGGTCGTTCTTCAAGCTGATATAGAATTCACCTGAAAGAAAATCGTTTCCTTTTGCCTGACATTCGGAAATGTCAACGCGGATAACCTTGTCATTAAAATCAACCTTGCTGTAAGTATGATATACGCACTGACTGCCTGCAAAAGCAATATCCTTAGATATCATAAGACCGAATATTTCGCTTTGTCTCTTGAAAAAGGCTGCCCATTTTTCAACATTCTGAAGATTGTTCTGAGGGTTAAAACGAAGAAAGTTGGGCCAGTGGGTACTCATTACCGTACCTGTGTCTTCGTCAGTCTCTTTTACGAAACTTTGAACGTAGTCGGGGTCAACGTCGCAAGCGTTCCAAGGAATACGGCAGTTACAGCATTTTTCCATATAAAGTATGCCGTCTGTAAAATCAGTATAACCTACAGGCTTGCCCCAGCTGTTTGCCCAATACTTAATACCGTTCTTTTTCAAAACAGATGACAGGGCGCTCATATCACTGTGCTTCAAGTGACGAGGAAGTCCGTTTGGAGCCGCATACGAGCGTATTTTCTTTTTGAAGCCCCACATATCGTAAAGCTTAAAGAAAAGCTCAAAGCGATGTGCTATCTCTTCTTCGGATTGAGTCGTTAAAAGACCGTCTCCGTTGTTTATGTAGCCGGAATAGTCAGTATCTTTATCTTTACATTCGAAACATTCAAGCTCCGTTATCTGTTTTCCGTCAGCATCATAGTTGCCGTGAAGTACGCCGTGAATGGCATATTCAATATATTCGGAGCTTTCTGCCGCCTCGAAGCATTTCTGAGCAAGCTTCATATCAATCAGTGAAGCTCTGTCCCAGTTTTCAGGGTCAAAGGTTGCGCCGATTTCTCCGCGTAAAATATTATCCTTGTCCCATTCACCCAAAACGAGAGGACACATAATCTTCTGTCCTATAGCTTTTCCGATTTCGTTAAGAACTATGTAGTCTTCCGGAGCATGACGTCTTGTCAAGCCTGTACGGGAGGGTCTGCTCAAATATCTGTCGTCAGAGCCAATAAACCAACCCACGTCATCAACGCATATTTGAAGGGCGGTTGGAAGTACAACTGATTTGTCCATAGTAACACCTCTTATAATACAATTGTTTATCTAACATAGTAATTATACACTTTTTTTAAAACAAATAAAAGACACGATATTGATTTGTTTACTGATAATTTTGCACAATTTTAATTAATTATCTTCATCATTTTAGTATACAATGTGCCATACTTATAGATTAATATAATAAAGGGTATTTGTAAATAATAAATTGAGATAT
>JAFQOB010000244.1 GCA_017395725.1 Clostridia bacterium | reverse complement strand
CTTGGAATCTTCCTTTAGTCTGTGCTGAATTATAATAAGTACGCATAGGGAATGTTTTATTTGAAGATATTGTTTTCAAAATTACTATCAAAGTTACTTCTAATTTTGGAATCTTCCTTGATTTGAACGAAACTGTAATAAGTACATAGAGGTAATGTTTTATTTACATTTATTCTATTTTAGGTATTGCAGAAACAGCTAAAATCTGTTAGAATAACAGAAAGGCGGTGTTAAGAATGAAAATAATTGATGTTACAGGACAGATAAGAGACGATATGTGGAACTATGAGTTCCCTTTTCCAAAATATAAGTTAAAGCCATTACCTCAGCCCGAATGGGTAGAATCAAGAGTATACTGCGAAATATTTGAAGGTATGCACTCGCAGACCGGCACATATTTTGAGACTCCCGCACACTTCTTCGGCCCCGAGGAAAGCTATAATCTTGAAGAAGTACCGGTTGAAAAGCTTGTCAACGTAAGATGTTCGCATATAAAGCTTGACAGAAATATGTTTGAAACAGGCAAACGCGAAAAAATTACGGTAGAAATGCTTGAAGAAGCATCAAAAGATATTGACATAAGAGAGGGCGATGCACTACTCTTCTCGTGTGGCTGGGGCATATACTGGTCAGATAAAAAATATCTTGAATGTTCCCCATTCCTTTCATACGAAGCTATGGAATGGCTTGTAAACAAAAAACCGTATATATTGGGTGCTGACGTACCAAGATGGGAAAACCTTGAAAAGCCCGAAGGCTTTTTTGAAATGTTTTACAAGGCAAATATACTTTTACTCGGCCCCCTTGTTAACCTTGAGAACGTGGGAACGAAAAATCTTACACTCACTACACTTCCAATAAACGTTATAGGAACAAGCTGTGCGCCTTGCCGAGCAATAATCACCGAAAACAACTAAAAGGAGAAATATAGATTATGATAACGAAAGAAGATATAGTTTTCAGCCTTGAATGTATGGGCATAGAAAAGGGAGACATACTGCTTCTTCACAGTGCACTCACAGCAATAGGCAAAGTTGAGGGCGGTGCTGAAACTGTTATAGATGCGTTCCTCGAAGCAATCGGCGAAGAAGGAACACTTGTAATGTCAACGTTGACAGGTTGGTTTGCCCCCTTTGATGCGGCAACGTCTCCATCAGCCGTTGGATATCTCAGCGAAGCATTCAGAAATCGTCCGGGCGTGCTCCGTTCACTTCACCCCGTTCACTCGGTTGCAGCTTACGGAAAGTATGCAGAATATATAACAAAAGACCACGACAAATGCGAAACCGGTTGCGGTGAGGGTACACCATATTTGAAAATAGCCGAGCTTAACGGAAAGGCAATGCTTCTCGGCGTTGATATGGATAGAAATACCACTATGCACTCTATGGAAGAAGCAATAGATGCAAAATATTTGCTTACTCTTGATATTCCCGCGCCTACATATATTGACGATTACAAGAACAAGAAATTTACCCTCAAGAAGTTCCCTCCGGGACACCGCGATTTTCTCTCAATGACCCCCATTCTCCGTAAGAATAACCTTATGAACGAAGGCAAGATAGGTAACGCTCTTGTAAAGGTAATTGACGTAAAAGCAATGTTTGATTTAGGCAAGAGCCTTATGGAAAAGAATCCCCTTTTGTTTATTTGCGAAAATGAGAACTGCAACTCTTGCCATTGGTCAAGACTTCTCTACACAAACGAGATGATTGACTATAGCAGATACAAGAAAATACAGTGCCATGACCCGCATTGCGAAGTATGTGTAGTGGAGGAACAGTAATATGTATAATTTCAGCATAGAAATATCCGATAAGATAACAAAAGATTTTGAAGAAAAACTGAAGGTCTCCTCTGAACTCGGAATAAACAATATTGAAATATCGGACACGGTTGACGGCGTAGCGTTATATGAAATGTCAGGCGAACAGCACGAGAGAATACGAGACCTGCTCATAGATTACGGCAAGAGAATAGTTCTTGTTACAACTAAACTTGATGTAAATGACAAAAAGAATTTGAATCTTCTTTTCAGACGTGCACTCGTTTTGAACGTTAAAGGCATAAAGCTCTGTCCAAAGGAAAATGACGACCTTACATACGCAAGAAAGCTTTCGAAATCTTATGGAATACCCCTTTTATTTGAAAACGATTCAAAGACGTTTATCAATAGCGAAAACGTTATGCAAGAGCTTATAAAGGACGATGAAAACGCAAGTCTCATATTTAACCCCTTTGAGTTTGTATGTATGCAAAGACACCCATTTTTCCACGTATATTATACAAGCAAAATAAAGAACAGAATTTCATTCTTACGTATAACCGACGGGCTTTACAACGGGCACGAGCCAATAATGCTCCATCACGGTTGCGCTGAGGTAAAGGAACTTGCTTCCATTATGCTGTCGCGTTCATTTGACGGATATTTTTCGTTTACACCATATCTTCCCGATATGACACTGGAGCAGTATAAAGAGTGTATATCTATATTCAAAACCGACTTAAAGAAGATGTAAATAATATAAGTGCCCGACGGCTAAACCCTCAGGCACTTTTGTTTTAATACTTACTCATATTAGCTTTATAAATAGGACAGGTGGAATAGTCCGAGGTACAGTAATTCTTTTCGTGAATTACTTTTTGGGAACTGTAAGTAAATCTTGTTACAGTGTTTTCCCCGACGATTCCCTCACAAGTAACGCTTTTAACAGATTCCGTATAGAAGAACGGACACATAGCCTCAACGTTTATAGTTTTATTTGCCACAACCCTCAAACCTCCATTTTTATTACTCTTGTCAAAAAATTAAAATGTGCCGAAAGAAAATGTAGATTCACTATCGTCATCAAGAACGCGTATTTTCATACTTCTGAATTCTCTTTCATCTTCGTCAATATCGTAGTCGCTTTTTTTGCGATAATAATCAAGAACGTCTTGTTCGTATGCGTAAAATTCATAACTGTAACCGTCATCAATATGTCTCATAAAAATACTCCTTTGCCAAAATAGACTTCAAATACCCCCGAAAACATTCGGAGGTATTTATTAATGCTTATTATAACTATAAATTACTTATTTTTTGAAAGACCGACTGCACCGAGAACGATTACGGCAAAACCGAGTATCAGACACCACGTAGGCAAAAGTGTGAAAGTGTTTATAAGATTGTTCATTACTACAAGAAGTCCCCACAGGGCAAGAAGAACACCTGCGCAAAGTAAACAATTCTTAACAAACTTCCCTACAACAGCCCCCGATTCCGCCTCATCTCCACCAAAAGTAGATATAATAAGTAAAAAAATAGCTGCAACAACTCTAAGAGCCTGTACAAATATATTATCCTTGCGAGTTTTACGGCCGAGTGGTCTTCCGTTTTCGACACGAATATATCTATTTGCAGTGATTTTTGCTGCATTTTGTTTTATTAATCTTTCATCAATGTAGTTGTTCATAGTATTTACTCCTTCCGCCTTCTTTAGCTTACGAGCATATTATACTCCACTTTTAGTAGAATGTCAATACTTTTAGTAGAATTTTTTTAAAAACTTCTTGACTTTTTTCTACTTTTAGTATACAATGGTATCAGAGGGAGTGATTAAATTTATGACAATAGGAAAGAGGATAAAGCATCTGCGTGAAAAAAAGGGATATACGCAGGCTGAATTTGGCAAATTACTCGGATTGTCTGACAAGGCTGTTTCCACGTGGGAAAATGATATAAAGATACCCAGAATGTCTACCCTACAAAAGATAGCAGATATGTTTTGCGTATCGACGAGCTATCTTGTTGGAGAAAAGGAAGACAAGAACCACAGGGGTGCTGTAAAGATACCTGTTATGGGTAACGTTGCGGCAGGTACACCCATTACAGCGATTCAGGAATATATAGACGTAGCCGATTCGGATACTTGGGAAGAGATTCCCGAGGCATTGGCGAACACCGGTGAATTTTTTGCATTACGTATAAACGGTGACAGTATGGAGCCGAAGATGTCGAGAGGCGATATAGTTATCGTAAGACAGCAGCCCGACGTTAACTCGGGAGAGATCGGCATAGTTATGGTAGGCGACGGAGAGGCGACCTGTAAGAAGATAAAGAAACGCCCCGACGGTATAATGCTTATATCGACCAATCCCAAGTATGAGCCGATGTTCTACAATAACGAACAAATAGAAGAAATGCCCGTTTGTATAATCGGCAAAGTAATTGAACTTCGAGCTAAATTTTAAAATTAATGGTGTCTGTTTTAAAAAAACAGACACCATTTTGCATTTTGGGCAAAGTTATCGAACTATGTACAAATTTTTAACGTAAAAAGAGCGCACTTTTCAGTGCACTCTTTTTTAAAATTACTCTTAATCAGAAACAGTGTATCTAACTGTTACATAATCAGCAGTTCCATAGAAGTTATAGAAGTTATAAGGGTCTCCACTACTTTTACCATAATCTCCAAACATACGAGTAAATGTCATAGAAAAATCTTTTCCGATAAGCGTTCCATTATTAACCCATTTTCCATTTGCAGTATCGTAGTATTCTACAGTCAATGTCTTAGTGTCTTTAACATGAGAAAGTCTCCACGTTAGTGTTGAATCCTTTGTGTTAGCAATTGTTGTATCTGTAAATTCGAGTAATGGGTTGGCTGAATCCGAAGTCGAATTTGATAATCTAATCTTCACGCCTTTATAACCGGTAGCTGAGAAGTATATATTATTATTTCTACCCAAACCATTTTCTACACCAAACAATGAATAGTTTGCACTTTTCACATTCGCACTCCATTCAATCATCCAATCCATTGTAGAATCTAACGTTATAGGTTTTTGAAGGATTAGTTCGTCTTTTTGGTAACCTACAGTATATTCCCCGTTTTCCAAGGTACCGCTTGTTTCACCGGGAGTCAACGTGTTCTGAAGACCTCTTGAACCCCAGTTATTGAAATCCCAGTCGTATACGTACTCTCTTTCATTTACCGTTTTTTGAGCTTCAACGAGAACGTCAAAATACTTTACAGTACCGTTCATATTATAACTATTAGCCCCATCAAAATCACCAAACAAGCAATCAGAAGTTACTGTAAAAGTAGGAGCAGAGGTCTTTTCGCCTACTTTATCCCAAGCACCTGTTGTAGTGTTGTACATATAAACAGTGAGTGTATCAGTAACAACTTCGTATCCGATACGCCACTTATTCATAGTTTTCATTTCCGTTCTAACGGTCTCAGGGACTGTAAAGGGAATTGTAATTCCACTTCCGGCATTAGCATCAGGTTCGATTCGTATGCCATTATATCCTTTACCACCGAAGTAAATATGGCTTTCATAACCTGAACTGAGGTGGCAGTTTTCCAAACCAATCAACATAACGTTGTTTTCGGTTGTACAGAACTCAGTTTCTATCATCCAGTCGTGCTTATCATCAAGCACAATAGCATTATTCAACTTAAATTCATTCACCTTACCACTTGTTACAAGTCCATCGTCAGTAATAGAATAATTAGTGCCCGTAGGAGTCAACGTATTCTCATCGTATGTTGAATCATACTCTTTTCCTGCTTCGAAATCCCATCTGTAGTGAGTATCATAGAGAACTTCTGCAGGAGATACCTTAATATCAAGGTAGTCCATATAACCGTCAAAGTTAACCAAACCGTTTGCATTATATCTACCGAATATATTGTTATAAGTTGCAGTAAATTCACCTGGTTCAACTGCACTAATAGCTATCCAATTACCGTCTTTTAATACAGAAAGTGTCATCTTGCCTGTGTACTTCTTATAGTCAAGCTTCCAGGTATTCATTGACGTATTCATTCCTGCATAAGTCGCTGTATAAGACGGGAAGTAAGAATCTCCGTTAGAATCGCTGAATCTCAACGGATACAAAACATAGTCATAGTCCTTAATTGCTGTTTTTTGTGTATATACACAATAAATGTGGTTTATATATTTATTAGAACCGTTGATTGTGGTTTTTGCATTTTCTACACCCAAAAGTATGCCGACACCTGTAAACTGAGCTCTCCACTCAATAGCCCAGTCTGTTTCACTCGATACAGTAACAGGATATGCCATAGTAAAGTCAGGCTTACTCAAGTCAGCAATGTTTTTGTCTATGAAAATCGTACCGTCTTCCATAAACTTGTAGCTGTCCTCAGTCGCGCCGTTTTGGGTTGCAAGGTCGGAAAGTCTAAGGTCATTTTCATCTGCAGAAGATTTAAGGTTACCGTTGAAGTCCCATCTATAGTGAAGTGAATCAGCTACGATCTGTTGCGCAATACCTGTTATAATAAATTCTTCGTATGCGCCGGTCTTTGAAGTAGCTTTAATATTAGCTTCTCCGCCGCCAACAACAGTAATCAAACCTTTATCGTTTACTGTGGCAACCTCTTCGTTATCGGAAGTATATGTAATATCAGCAAATCTGAATTCGGGGAGATAGCTTACAATAGTCTTTGTAGCAAATTCATCAAGTGTAAACTTTGTAGGAGCAGTTGTTCTTTCTATACCCTTAACAACAACACTTGCGGAAACACCGCTTTCAGCAGTTGCAGTAATAGTAGCTTCACCTACGCCAACAATTGTAATAAGACCAAATTCATTAACGTTTGCAATTTCTTTATTGGAAGAAGAATAGGTTACGTTTTCAAGAGAATATTCAGGCAACGGGAACGCTGCGATTCTCTTAGTCTTACCAACTTCAAATTCACCAATAGCTTCATTTTCATCAAAACGCTTGATACCGTCAGTATCAATAATTTCAACGCTTGTAGCTATGCTGGTTGTATCAACGTCAAGCTTCTTGAAGTAGTTTGTAGCGGCAATAATACCGTTTTCATTGTGACCTGTCTGGTTATAGTGAACGTTACCAACGCCCATCAAGCCGTTATAGGCTTCATAAGGTGTACCGATATATTTAGCATTGTAAGGAACTACCCAGTCGGAAAGTCTTGATACGATAGTTATTTCGCTATTTGTATTAGCCATACCGTACTGTGAAGATCTTACGTTGTTAAGAGCCGCCTTTATGTTAGTGTCTTTATTGGGAACAATACTTCCGTGAGCTCTTACAAGAAGAATATTGTTTGTTTCAATTTGGAAGTCAGCCTTCATCTGCTCATGGAACTTCATAAACATATCGGTATAATCTTCCGCGCTAAACAGTTTTTCGTATGCAGTAGGAGTCTTCCAATTGTTTGCATCATAATCCCAAAGATTACTCATACATGTTTCGCCCTGAAGCCAGAAGTTCGCTCTGTGATTAATTTCATATTTTGATGAATCAAGCTTCTTTATGAGTTCTTTATATGTATTCTGAGCATTTACGTAATGGTTAAAATCTGCATCTGCCAACTCAGGATGCTTTGCAGGGTCAAGCCATCTTTCTATACAAGAACCATTGTAAGCAGCGTGTAAGAATGCTACCTTTTCGCCTGACAAATCGTAATAAGTCTTACCCAATGCAGATGCAAAACCTGTGCGCTTTACGTCATATAAGTCATAGAACGCAGACAATCCGCCCTCCAACACATAATCATCAGTTGAGTTATAGGAGTTCCAGTAAGGACGAGCATCATAGATATAAACCTGTCCCGCCTTATCAGGTTGGATTACATCTTTAAGCTGCTCGGTTGCCTGAGCAAACTTTTCGGAATCTTCTTTTGTACCGTCTCCGTCTGTATCTACAAAGTCATAGCAACCCTGAGCATTACTCTGACCTGTTACTAAGAAAAGATTGACAACAGCTTTATCAATCTTGGAAACAGTAAAGGTATCAACCGTTTCCTCACCAACTTTTGCAGAGATAACAACTGCATTTTCACTTACGTTTTCAGCCGTAATAACACCATTGGCATCTACTGAAGCTACTGAAGAATCTGTGCTTTCAAAAGTAAAAGCTTCACCGTCTTTTAGTTCGTAATCAGGTGTAAATGTCCATCTGTCGTCATACTGAAGAACAACAGTATCCACAACTTCAGCACGTTCAAACTTTACAGTATATATGTTTTCGCCGCTTTCATCTGAAATAATAACCTTAGCATAACCGGAAGTTTCATTGTCAGCGATAGTCGCATTCTGATAAGCAACTACAGCATCCTCATTATCAGCTGTCGCAGTAATATGAGGAATTCTCGGTCTGCCCGCAGGAAGCTGAACGGTATAAGTAAAATTATCGAACTCAACCTCTTCCTCGACAGCGTATCCACCGTCAAGAGTCAAAGTTTGAAGCTTCGGCCCCTTAAAATTGTCTTTCTTAACGCCAAGAATAACGTCAAGAATGTCAATTTTTTGGTCTCCATTCAAATCTTTTTCAACGTCGTAATCTTCGCCGTTAATAATAGCATCAATAATTCCCAAAGTTGATTCCGAGATCGTAGCCGCAGCTACAGCTACAACAGTCAAAGCAACGAGAATTATCGAAGCAATCAAAATAATTATTTTGCTTTTTTTCATAAAGAAAAAGCCTCCCTTTTATAAATGTTACATAAACACAATACTAACATATTTTAACAAACTAAAGTATACCACGCAGTTTGTGCAATGTCAACAAAAAACAAAAAAAAAAAAAACATTTTTGGCAATAATAACGAATACCTATAATGTTTTTTAGTAATAATCAATAAATCATATTTTTTGGTGTAAAAATCGACAAAAAGAAAAACACAACAGAGCATTATCTTTATGTACAAGAATATCATAGGATTGATATTTCACAAGATAATCGGTCTGTCGTGCTGCTGTGAGTTTACCGACATATATTATACTCAAAACACTTCAATTTGTAAATATATAAAATCACCTATTTTTTGATAAATTTTTTGGTGCATTTAGCGATTTGTGAAAATTTTGACAAAACCCCTTGACAAGATTTTGCAAGGTTTTAAAATTTTCAAAAATCAATAGTGGCGACTCCTCCCTAAAAAGCATATTATACAACGAGGCGTAATATGCCTTTTATATAAAAATAATAGGGAGAGAAAAATATGAATTATAACAGAGGCTGTTATAACCGTCAAAGCGACAAAAGATACTGTTCTCCGAGACCAATGGAAAACTGCGGAACACCCATCCAACCTCGCTACACGGATAACAGAAACTATGATACTGCCCATACTGCCGAGATGAATTACAGATTGGCAATGGTATATTCACCGTACCAGGAATGGCAGAATATTTATTGCGGTGAAAAGGCTCTTGAAAACGGAACACTTTTTGCCGAACTGAACAAACCCTTTGCGGGCTACAAATGCACCAAGGGGGTATGCCAGTTATGAAAGAAAGAGACAAGATGATGAAAAAGGTACAGATTGCCGATTTTGAACTCGTAGAGGCAAACCTTTATCTTGACGTATACCCGAACTGTGAAAAGGCTTTGGAATATTTTTATACAGCGCGAGACAGAGCCGATTATATAAAGAAAGAATACGAAGAAAAGTACGGTCCTTTGACCG
>JAFQOB010000243.1 GCA_017395725.1 Clostridia bacterium | reverse complement strand
TATTTGATATTATAGGCCGACTTTCTATGATTATAGCAATGTTCAGAAAGGTTGAATGGGAACCTATTTTGCATAATAAATCAATTAACATTGATGAAATTGAGTGTGGCGGGGAAAGTGCCGACACTTCAAAAAACGAAAGTAATATAAACGTTTGAAAGTAACGGAGAATGGTATGAAAAAAACAAGGTTGATGTCTTTGGTTATTTCCATAGTGTTGATAGTAAGCGTTATGGCATCGTGTGCCAAACAGAAGACAGCTATGGAATACGAGGATTGTCGTATTACAACAAATATGTATTCTTATTGGTTGTCTCAAATTAAATCGGGATACGTTTCCTCTTCAAACGATACTGAGGATTATTGGAATACTCAGTATACAGACGGCGGAACTTATGGAGAAAAACTGAAAGAGATAGTTGATTTTAACGTTAAAGTCAATCTTGTTTGTATGAGTCTTTTTGATGAGCTTGGGCTTAAGATTACTTCAGAAGAGAAAAAAGAAATTGATACTGCTATCAATGATTTGCTTGTGTCTTACGGAACAAAAAGTGAACTGAATTCTATGCTTGCAGAGTTTGGTATCAACGTGAATATTCTTAAAGACATATATACCATAGACTTAAAAGCATCAAAGGTGTATGAAGCTTTGTATGCAGACGGCGGTTCTCGTGAGATTGATGATGAAGAATTGGATAAGTTTTATAAAGAAAACTATTCAAGAATAGATATAATATTTGTCTATGATTCTTTCGAGTACAAAAAAGATGAAAATGGTAATCTGATTTTTAATCAGACTACCAACACGTATGAAAAGACTGACCTCAATGATGAACAAAAGGCTAATAAAAAGGCTCTTGCCGATGATATTTTTAAGAAGGTACAGTCGGGCGAGGATTTTGGAGAACTAAAAAAACAGTATAATGAATACCCAGACGGTAATAAATACGAGCTTGGATATTTTATTTCCGCAAATGATATCGGTTCATACGATTCGGACATTTATCTGGCAGTAAGCCAAATGGAAATCGGTGATGTTAAAAAGGTTGAAAAAGACGGGGCAATTTGTATAATAAAACGTAATGAACTTACAGAGAAACCTTACGTCGATAAAAATTACACGGATATGTTTAAGAACATCGTTGATTATTGTCAAGAGGCAGATTTCAATGCGTATATGGAGGAAGTTGTTAAAGGTGTAACTGTTTATGATGAAGAGCTTGCGGGCTTTTCGGTTGAAAAAGCGCCTTTGATGAGATATTGATACGTTTTTTGGAAAAAATCAAAAAAACTATTGCATTTTATATTTAAGTGTGTTATACTAATTATCGTAAGATTAGAAGAGTGGCTTTGGTCACTCTTCTAAGTTTTATGTAGGGACATTTTTGTGTCTTTTAAAATAGTTATAAAGGATGTAATTATGGCAAACGAAAACAAGAAACCTGCAAAAAATATTGCAGGTAAGGTAAAGGAATTACTTGAACCGACCATCAATGAAATGGGATACGTTTTGTGGGATGTTGAGTATGTTAAGGAAGGTGCCGAATGGTTTCTCAGAATCACTCTTGACAACGAAGAGGGAATTAACATAAACGACTGTGAAAGAGTTCACATGGAGATTAGTCCTATGCTTGATGAAGCTGATCCTATTGAGGGGGCATACAGACTTGAGGTTTCTTCTCCCGGCATTGAACGCGACCTGAAAAATCCTATGCATTACAATGCTTGTATCGGTTGGGACGTTGAAGTAAAACTGTTTACTGCATTTGAAGGCAGAAAATCTATTAAGGGTATTCTTGCGGGGTACGACGAAGAAAACAATACTTTTGCAATTAATGAAAATGAAAATACTGTTATTTTGGAAAAGTCTTTGGTTTCAAAAATTAAAACAGTATACGATTTTGGTTAATATTGAATAAATAAACAGATTAAATATATATGGAGGATGCTGCCGTTTATTTACGGCGAGTTACAGGAAGATGAATACGGAATTTTT
>JAFQOB010000242.1 GCA_017395725.1 Clostridia bacterium | reverse complement strand
TCTCCGTGAGGGGCTGTGTAGTTGCGTTTAGTGATTGTATATCCGTTTTTTATGAGCCAATCACAAGCGGCATTTTCGCCCTGTCTGCCGGTTTGTCGAGTTGTATCAGCCATTTTTCTCAAGCAGCTTTCGTAAAAATAATGCTCTGTGTTCCGGGCAGGGGCCGTATTTCAAAATAGCTTCTCTATGCTCTTTCGTTGCATAGCCTTTGTGCTTGGCGAATCCGTATTGTGGATATTTTTCATCAAGCTCGTAGCACATACGGTCTCTTGTAACCTTAGCTAAAATAGATGCGGCGGCAATATTTGGTGATTTTGCATCTCCGCCGATTATTGCTTTTGAGGGGAGAAGAAAGCCTCGGTTTATATTTCCGTCAACAAGAATAAATTCGGGCTTTATTTCAAGCTTTTCGACTGCACGTCGCATAGCCATAAGAGCACATTCAAGTATGTTGTACTGCTCAATTTCCTCTACGGAACAGGTGGCTACGGCACAGCTGACGGCGGATTCCTGTATTACCTTAAAAAGCTCTTCGCGTTTCTTTTCAGTGAGCTTTTTGGAGTCGTCGAGTCCTTTTATTTCAAGTCCGTCGGGCAGAATACAAGCGGCAGCCGCGACGGCACCCGCCAAAGGACCTCTGCCTGCTTCGTCACACCCGCATATTATTTTATACCCATCAAGTTGTAACTGTTTTTCTATTTCCCAATTTAACATTGTAAATAAATCACCTTATTATTTATTGTTCGGGGGGAAGCTCAAGGGTTATTCTACCGATTTTTGCACCCCTGAATTCGTCGAGTAGCATTGTTGCGGTTCTTTCATAATTGATTTCTCCACCCGAAATCAAAAATCCTCTTTTTCTTCCTATCGCTTCAAACACCTCGTAATCCTGCATATCTTCATCAAGGTCTTTTTCAGTGAGCTTATAACGGGTCATAAGAAGCTCAGGGTAAAGCTTGCGAAGTCTTGCACATAGGACAACCGCGAGAGTTTCAATATCAAGTATAGCATCGCGGATAGCCCCTGTAAGCGCAAGGTTTTCCCCGATAGCTTCATCATCAAACTTGGGCCAAAGTACACCGGGCATATCCATAAGGTCAAGGCCTATTGAGGTGGGGACCCACTGTTTTGTAAGAGTAACACCGGGACGGTCTTCAACCTTAACTTTTTTTGAACCTGCCAGTTTGTTTATAAGAGACGATTTCCCCGAGTTAGGAATACCGACTATCATGGCTTTAATATTTCTGCCTGTCATTCCTTTTTCTTCATATCGTGATATCTTATCTTTAAGTATATCGCGTACCGCAGGCATAATTTCGTTTATTCCGGCGCCTGTAATACTGTCGATAAAAAGGCAGTTAATGTTATTTTGCTTAAAATAGTTCTTCCATTTTGCTATGGCTGAGGGGTCTGCAAGGCTTGACTTGCTGAGAAGTGTCAAAATCGGCTTGTTACCCGCAATTTCGTCGATTTCCGGATTTTTTGAGCTTAAAGGAATTCGGGAATCAAGAACGTTTATCAGTATATCCACCGAGGCAAGACTTTCTTTCATCAGCCTTCGGGTTTTTGCCATATGTCCCGGGAACCATTGTATCTGTGTTGAGGGCATTATTTTTGTC
>JAFQOB010000241.1 GCA_017395725.1 Clostridia bacterium | reverse complement strand
TCATAGTCTCGGTGCGTATGTCCATTCTAATAAATACATCGGTTACACCGCCGTGTGCCTCAGCATTCACAAAATTGCCCCATCTGCCCACAATCTGCCCAATCATAACGGCGGGGACAAGCATATCATACATTTTCAAAACATTTATCTTTTTGATAAGGCAGAACACAAGGGCAGTCAAAGCTCCGCCTATAACAGCGCCGTATATGGCAAGTCCACCTTCCCATATTGCTATCATTTCCATAAATGAATCATACTGGTCAAGGCTCGTCAATACGTAGTAAAGCCTTGCGCCTATAATAGACAAAGGTATTATGTAGAGGGCAAGGTCGAGAACATCGTCCTCTTTTATACCCTCGTAATATTTTGCTCTGTTCATCACGTACATACAGGCAAGAATTATACCTACCGTAATGATAACACCGTACCAGGCAACGTCTCTGCCAAAGAGCGAAAACGCAACCTCTTTGACTGAGAATTCATCTATACCAAGTCCGGGAAAAGAAATATAATTAGTCATTGTTACACATCCTTTATTTAAACAGGAAATACCGTTGACATAGCGAAGTACTTTTCGTCAAACATACAACCAAGAAGCTCATTAACGTATTCAAAGGTCAACCCTTTTACCGCCTCTGCATAATCAAAGAGGTCACAGCCTTCAAATATATAGCTCATAAGTTCGTATGCAATTTCTTCGGTATTGTCAAAGGTTTTGATAAAGTCGGCATATATAACCTTTTTACATCTTTCATATTCGGCTTTATCAAGTCCGTTTTTTTGCTTATCTCTAATATAATCAAATATTCTGCTATAAACCAACTCAGGCTCATTTGCTTCACCCGACAGTTCGTTAAATGCAAAAGACTCGCTTATACTGTAGCAATATTCAAATGTGTTTGAAATAAGCCCCTCGTTGTAGAGGTCATTGAATATCTTACTGCTCTTGCTGAAAAGCATTTCGTTCAGAACAGCCATACCTGCCGCTTTACGCAGTCTTTCAAATGGCTCGTCAGGTATTTTGTTATCCTTAATACCGATATCGAACAAAGGCTTTGCAACCTGCATTTTAGCCGTTATTCTGGGACTTGATACGTTATCTGATTCTTTATCAAATATTCTCTCAATGTTGCAATCCGGTGCCTTTTTCAGCACCTTATCACATACCGAAAGAACACTGTCTATTTCAACGTCACCGCACACACAGAGGACCATATTATGCAAATTGTAAAAAGTGTTATAACACTTATACAAAAGCTCGGCATCTATTTTGGCGATTGAATCAACCGTTCCGGCAATGCTAATTTTTACAGGGTGTCTTTCATACATTGCCTCAAGCATATTAAAGAAAAGAACACGTGCAGGGTTGTCCTCTCCCATTTTTATTTCCTGACCGATAATTCCCTGTTCTTTCTGCACCGATTTTTCAGTAAAGTAGGGTTTAGTCACAAAATCAAGCAGTATTTCAAGGGATTCTTCAAAATTTTCAGTACACGAGAACAGATAAGCAGTCTTTTCAAAGGAAGTAAAAGCATTTGCATTTGCCCCTGTTTCTGCGTATCTTGAAAAGGTATCAACACCGTCTTCGTTATCAAAAAGCTTATGTTCAAGAAAATGGGCAATACCGTTAGGAACTTCGGTTATTTCTTTTTCGCCCATTTTTCTGAATTTGTTGTCTATTGAACCGTATTTGGTACCGAAAACAGCAAATGCAGTAGTAAGCTTTTTAGGGAAAACGTATACGTCAAGTCCGCTTTCGTGGCATATTTTCGTATAGCTCTCGCCTAAAAATTCATTACTTTTTACGATTCTGTCACTCATCATCGGACTCCCCCTTTCCCTTTAACGTGCCCTCAAGAAAATAAACCGTATCAAGCTGCAGCTTACGTGCTACGTTTATTACTTCTTCTTTGGTAACGTTCATAAATCTATTGCAAACCTCTTCATGCGAATCATCAAGTCCCGAAAGGCATCTTGTGAGATACCAGCCTTCCAAAGCGGGAGGGCTGTCATTAAGCTCATTATACGCATTTTTCAAAGACTTTTTCGCAAGAATAAGCTCTTCGTCGGTTATTTTCCCTTGTTTTACGTTATCAAGCTGTGCCAATATTTCATTTTGCGTTTTTTCTTTATTGGACACCTCAATACCACTTGTTACGACCATAATACCCTTTACACCGTCAGGGATGGCACGGCAATAATAACAAAGACTTAACTTTTCACGAACGTTCATAAACAGTTTGCTGACAGGAGAATTACCGTACATTTCAACAAATACGGGAAAAGCACTGTAATCTTTATCTCCCACAGAACAACCGGTTCGGAAACCAAGTGAAAGCTTGCCCTGAGCAGCAGATATTTTTTCAGTTACATTTTTAACCTCGGTTACACCGTATTTAACAACTGTTTTTTGCGGTTCTGTGTATGCACGTTTTTTATCGGCAAACATTTTACCGATTTTTTCAAAAAGTGCTTCAACGTCGCCGCTGCCTACGTAAAAAATTTCAATACGCGACGTTTCCAAAAGGTTCTGATATGCCGCAAAAAGTTCATCTGCAGTTATTTTCTTCACTGATTCTTCATCGCCGTATTCGCTTATACCAAAAGCTTCGCCTCGGCACATTTCTTCTTTACAGCGAGTAACAGCATAAGAATTTTTATTATTTATGAGGGCTCTTATATCGTCAATAAGGTCAATTTTTTCGCTTTCTACGTAGCTTTTTGAAAATATACCGTTTTCGGTGTAGGGGTCAAACAAAAGCTCTTCAAGAATAGAAATAGTGCCCTCGGTTATTTTCGTACCGTCTATGGAATATCTGTCGGCAAGCCAGCTTGCAGTTATACCGCAAACCTGATATTCCCCTCGCTTAAAGGTCTTTCCCTCCACCGAGGCAGCATACAGCTCGTCAAGCGCAACCTTTATAGAAGCGATATCTTTATGATTCTTTGTTCCGCGAAGCAAGACCTGCGGAATAAGTGCATTAAGTGCCGCTTTATTTTTATCAAGATACTGCACAAAATTAAAAGATAAATAATTTGTCTTAAATTTATCGGTAGGTATAACGTTCAGCGTAACACCGTCGGTTATCTTAAATTTTTTCAACATTATTTTCACCCCATTGAATATTATAAATATCCTATCTTCTTAATTATACACATATTTTTCAACTTTTCAACAGATTGCAAAATATTCTGTAACATTAATTGGAAATCAATCTAAGTTTTGTTCCCGAATAATAATGCAAAAGAATATCCCTGTAACCGATTCCGTCTTGAGCCATACAGTTTGCCCCCGCCATGCTCATTCCCACACCGTGACCGGAACCTTGAGTTTTAAAAATAAACTTCCCGTCTGTGTAAGATATATCAAAGCTTGTT
>JAFQOB010000240.1 GCA_017395725.1 Clostridia bacterium | reverse complement strand
TAATTGGTTAATTGTAATAAACTTACCGTATATTAACGGAGGATTGTGATGAATCAAAACAGAGACCCAAGGAGAACTGCAAAGGCTCCTGTCAAAAAGAACGATACTTTCATAAGAAAAAAAAGAATAAAAGAAAAGAAAAAGAAAGAGAAGGGACCGAAGGAGAGAAGTGTTTTTTCGCGGATTCTCTCAGGTTTTGCGATTTTTCTTTTAACTGTTTTATTGATTGGCTTTATAACCGGATTGATTGTTGTCGGTACTTTTGCAATGTATATAAAAGATTACATTGACCCTGTAATAGATGATTTTGATACCATATCAACAGAGCAGAAGTTGTCGTCAAAGATTTATTATATGGATTATACCGACAGAGAAAACCGTGTCGGTACACCGGTTGAAATCGAAAGCGAAACCCTATACGGTTCGGAAAACAGAATTTGGGTAAGCTTTACGGAAATGCCTACTTATCTTTATGAAGCGTTTATATCAATCGAAGACGAGCGTTATTGGACACATAACGGTGTTGACTGGAAGAGAACCATAGGTGCGACATACTACTTCTTCACAGGCGGAGACCATTACGGCGGTTCTACCATTACTCAGCAGCTTATAAAGAATATAACCAACGAAAAAGACGTTACAATTCAGCGAAAGCTTCAAGAAATAATGAGAGCGCTCTATCTTGATAAAACCAAGGATAAGACAGAGGTTCTTGAATTGTATTTGAATACGATTTACTTGTCTCAAGGTTGCTACGGTGTTCAGGCGGCGGCTAACGTTTATTTTGGAAAAGATGTTAGTGAACTTACACTTACTGAATGTGCGGCACTTGCTTCTATTACTCAGGCTCCTACAAAGTGGGACCCCATACAGAACCCCGATAACAACAAAGAAAGAAGAAACCGTGTTCTCAAGAAGATGTATGAGCTTGGAAAGATAACCTACAGCGAGTACCAAGATGCAAAGAATGAAGAATTAGTATTGAAAAAGAACACAGCCAACGTCGAGGGCGAACCTTCATCTGATGACAAGGATTATAATACTTGGTATACCGACGCTGTTATCAGATCTATTGTTGAAAGATTACAGGAAGAAAAGGGATATCCCGAAAACCTTGCATATAATATGCTGTATTCGGGCGGCTTAAAGATATATACGGTTTTAGACCCCGATATTCAAGCGGCTCTTGATTCTGTATATGTAAATGAGACAGAGGTTTTTCAGGATCACCGTCTCCCAGGTGTATTTAAACCCGAATCTTCAATGGTTATAATCCACCCGACAACAGGTGACGTGCTTGGTATTGCGGGCGGTCGTGGCGAAAAGCAGGGCAACCTCATTCTTAACTACGCTACTCAGACTACAAGATCTCCCGGTTCATCAATTAAGCCTGTTACCGTTTATGCTCCCGCCCTTGAAGCCGGAGTAATTACAATGGGCTCTGTTTATGATGACGTTCCTGTTAACTTTGATACAGGCAAATATACGGATCACGGTGGAAGCGTTACCTATTATTACGAAGAAACAGGTCAAACAGTTACAAGAAATACCGGTTGGCCCAGCAACTCACCCAAGAGATACGACGGCAGAACAACTGTTGACTACGCTGTATGTGTTTCTAAAAATACTGTTGCAGTTCGAGTTTTGCAAGACTTAACTTGTGAAGCATCTTTCGATTTTGCCAAGAATAAGCTTCATATGGACAGTTTGATTGAAAGATTACAGCTTTCAAACGGCGAGTGGATTTCAGACAAGGGCTTGGTTGCTCTTGCAATGGGTGAAATGAACTACGGCGTTACAAACCTTGAAATAACAGCCGCTTACAGTATATTTACAAACAAGGGAACTTATAATCAGCCGAGACTTTATACCGAAGTTCTTGATAATGATGATAACCTTATACTTGATGACGGTTGTGAAAGCTCTGTAGTTATAAGTGAGACAAATGCGTCTATTATGACGAGAATGTTGAAGGGCGTTGTTGACAGCGGTACTGCAAGACACGCAGTTGCTTTGAGAAACCGCGTTAACGTTGCCGGAAAAACAGGTACTACAAACGCTGACCATGACAGATGGTTTATCGGTTACACACCATATCTTTTGGGCGGTGTATGGTACGGCTATGCAGAACCCGACAGTCTTTCTAAGGTTAGCGGTAACCCTGCTGCATTTATCTGGGATAGGGTTATGACAATAGCGCATCAGAAATATTTTGATAAGGCTGCTGAGACCGGTGAGGGCATAAAGACATTCACTTATTCTAATGAGGTTGCAAGAACAGTTTGCAGAGATTCCGGTAAAATTTGTACTTCTGTTTGCAGTAAGGACCTTAGAGGACATAGGGGTGTTACGGCATACTTTGCACCCGGTACAGAACCCAAAACTTACTGTGATAAGCACGTATTGGTTAAGTATGATGAAAAAACAAAATCAATTGCTTGTCCCGGCTGTCCTCCAAAGGATGTAATAGAAATCGCACTTGTGGATGCAAGTGACAGGAACTTCCCAAGACAAGTCACTGTTACCGATGCAGACCATACTTGCAGAATTCTTGAGGCAGACGCACCTTTATCGACGAATCTGAATGAGCCATACTATGCGGCTGCATTGAACGGAAAATTTGCGGGAACTGTTGGAAATACTACGCATAAGAATCACGCCTGTGTTGAGCATATAAAGACTCCGTACGTGGAAGAAACAACTACACAAGAGGTTGTGGCTACTACTCCGCCGGATAAACCTGAAGATACGGAGCCCGGAAGTGAGTCAAGCGGAACGAAACCGGTAGATACAACAGCTCCGGGCGGTCCTCCTGATGAGACTTAACCCATTTCTTGCGATAATTAAATATTTACTCATAAAACAAAAAATCACCTCATACATTTCTATGAGGTGATTTTTTTGAATAATTCAATTGAAAAAGGAAACACAGAAAAGGGAAGTATACTTTATACAACGGTTTTTGCACTGTGCTTTTTACTTTTAGGCTTTTTCTCTGCAATTCTTACGGGAGATTCAAGTGCTTATGCCGGCCTTAACAAACCGCCGTTATCTCCGCCGCCTGAGCTGTTTGCGATTGTTTGGTCGATACTGTACATTGTGATAGGCGGAGTAAACGGCAGTGTATATTTTTTAAATGACCCTTTAAAGTCCGATAACAGAAAAAACGGGTTAGTATTTGCTTTTATAGGATTCTTTTTGAATCTTTTGTGGTATCCGATGTTTTTCGGACGCGGTGAATTTGTGGCGGCTTTTGTAGATATTATTGCTATCTTTATATTAAATTTAATCTGTATAATCGAGTATAGAAAGATAAAACCAATTTACTCATATCTGCTTATACCGTACGCGGTGTGGCTTGTTTTTGCGGCATATTTAAATCTTGGCACCATTATATTGAATTAAAAAATGGATATAGGTTTTTTGACCTATATCCATTTTTGCGATAATTTACTTATTTTCTGCTTTTTGTGTATCTTCAATGTCGAGAACAGGGAGGACTGAATCACTTCCGACAATTTGAGGAAGCTCGCCGTTCCACTGCATTGTTTCATTGTATTTTACAAGAAGCTCTGTAAGTGAAGCCGCAAGCTTTTGGTTTGCTTCAGCTTCAGCCTTTGCTTGAACTTCTACAGCGTATGCATCTGCATCGGCTTGGATTTTTGCAACAGAGGCTTCAGCTTCAGCGGCTATAACCTTACGCTTTGCCTCAGCTTCCTGTTCCATATTCTTTTGTTCCTGTTCAATAGTAGCCTGAAGCTTGGACTGTTCTGCAACCTGTTTTGCTTCAACTGCATTTGTAAATACGTCAGTAAAATCAATATCTTCAATAGCTACACTCAAAATATTGATTCCGTATGTATCCATTTCAGGAGAAAGCATTTCCTTTGTTTGACCTGAAAGAGAGTCACGGGATTTGATAAGGTTTTCTGCTGTATATTTTGCTATAATTGATTTTACGTTTTCAATAATTCTCGGCTCGACTACAGTGTTATAATAAGCTACACCGATATTTTTGTAAAGGTTTTGCGACGTTTCTTTATTTATACTATAGTTTACAGAGCACTTAACGTTCACCTGCTGAATGTCGCTTGAAAATGCCTGGAAATTAAGCTGGGCTTTTTGGTTTCTGTTGTCCATAATAATGATTTGCTGCCAAGGTAATTTGAAGTGAAGACCCTCATTTAAAACGTAGTCTTCTACGCGACCGAACGTAACAACTATACCTGTATGACCTGCAGGAACAGTGCTTGTTGCAGTTATACCCAAAACCAATACTGCAATGATTATTACGGCAGTTAAAATGATAGCGGTAATTTTTGTCTTTTTCATAATAGATTCCTCCTGAAAATTGGTTGACATAAACTAAAAAAATTGGTAAAATATAAGAAAGTGTTATTATTGTTTTAACATATTTTCAAATTCAGTTTCAGCGGCGGTTCTTATATCGTTATCTAAGATTAAGAATGTAACGTACAAGCCGCATCTTTTGGCTACAGCGTTTTCTATTTTTGGAAATTCTTCTGCAAGATATTCGCTCATCCAGTTTTCTTCAAGATTTTCCAAAAATGTCTCGGTATCAGCCAAAAATTTTTCTGCATTTTCGATTGACGTTGCTTTGAATACTCCGAACATATCAGATGAACCTGCAGTGTGAATATAAACTGAGCTTTCCTCGCACAAAGAAAGGTCAAGGGGAATGTTTAACGCAACCCAACCGTCATCTGCAACCGTGAGAGCCGAGATGTCTGCAACTTCGAGAATTTTTGAGGATATTTCAGATACCTTAACGTCATTTTTGTAGTTTGTTTCATCTGCTTTATTTTCTTTTGTTGAACAAGACATAAGACAAACAACGCATATCAGAAGTATACTAATTAATCTTTTCATATAGTGACACCTCACTTTATTTCTTATAAATTCAGTATATCACACTTTTTTGAATAATTCAATAAATTTATATATAAAAATAAAAAAGGAGAAGTGTAAAAATTGAAAAACAGAAGATTTAATTTTAAGGAAATTAAACTATATAACGTTATGTTTCCCGTGTGGTTATTATTTATATTTCCGTTTACGTGGCTTATTGTAATACCCGCAAATTTTATTATAGACAGCTTGGTTCTGCTGTTCGGAATGTACTTATTACATATAAAGGAAAAGCTTCCTCTGTATAAGAAAACAATATTTTGGGTGTTTTTGTTTGGCTTTGTTGCGGATATGTTAGGGGGCGTTATACTCCTAATTACTCAGTTCGTTGAGTCTGACGGATTCTTTTATGAATATCTAACAGCTCCGGTAGCTCAGAATCCTTTTGATAATATTTACGCTTTGTTGTATACCTGTTTTGCAGTAGTTGTATCGGCTGTTTTGATATATATTTTCAACCGTTTTATTTCCTTCAGAAAAGTTAACAACAAGAAAACTAAAAGAATACTGGCACTTCTTCTTGCGGTTATAACAGCCCCCTATTTATTCCTTGTTCCGACTTCAAGCTTATACGGTGGACAGACTGAGAATTTTACAAATCATATAGTATGGGACGATTACGTTCGTGCTGAAATCTATATTGCTGACGAGCCGGAAGTAAATATTATGGAAACTGAAAGTAATGAGCATTTTAATTACGGTCTTGTTTCCACCCTGCGATATAGTGTAAATACGGCAAAAAAAGAAAGAGCAGAGCTTCCTGAAGAATGGAAATATAAGGTTGTTTTTCAGATGCAGGATGCTGAGGGAAAGAAGCTTGAACCGATATTTATATACGAAGTTGAGGATGTATTTTATTTTGAATGGAAAAATAAGAGTTATTTGATTGATGACGAGAATAGGGATAAGATAATTGCTGAGTTTGAAGAGCATTTGAATCCGAAAAACGTAGAGGAAATTAAATAAAAAATTGCACACAGTAAGCCGCTTTATTCTTTTAAGCGAATT
>JAFQOB010000239.1 GCA_017395725.1 Clostridia bacterium | reverse complement strand
CTTACGGTTGAAAACCCGTATATAGCAAAAGCAAGACTTCAAAACTTGCGCAGATACTTACCTGTATCGCAAAACCATATAACAAACGCCGTAAACGTTTCAGATAATCCCACTGTTCCAGCAGATGTAATGTGGGATAAAGAACTTGAATACTCCCCTGTTTTTCAACTTTCAACGAATGCAGGCGAAGCTATTCGAAAAATGTCGGAGATTCAAAAAATCTATCCGAAATTTCCACACCTTGATTGCGGTTCTTGCGGTGCGCCCTCTTGCAGAGCGTTGGCAGAAGACATAGTAAACAAGGAAGCAGAAGAGTCTGACTGTATAATAAATATGCGCGACGAGCTGAAAAAATATTATAAAATGTTTGACACTTCAAAGAAAAAAACGGAATAGGAAAATCTTGACTCCGAATATAAATAGGAAAACATCATGGATATAATTACTTTACAGGAAAAACTTGGGCTTAAAGCTCTTAATATTTCCGACCCCACGCGCGAAGTACGAGGCGGATACTGCGGAGATCTTCTCAGTTGGGTTATGGGCAGAGCTACCGATGAAGATGCCTGGATAACGATAATGACTAATAAAAATATCATTGCCGTTGCTTCCTTGGCTGACATTCCTTGCATCATAGTCTGTGAAGGCTGTGAGGTTGACGAAGAACTGTTGAATCTGACTAAAGAAAAAGGGATAAACCTTTTCGTAAGTGAAGATTCTGAGTTTACCGTTGCCGGGAAAATTTACGGTTTGCTTAATAATTAACGCCATGAGCAAATACTACTACGATCTTCATATTCATTCTTGTTTATCTCCCTGCGCGGATAATGATATGACTCCATACAATATTGCCGGAATGGCGGCTTTGAATGGGCTAAATCTTTTAGCGCTTACAGACCATAATTCCTGCGGTAATTGCAAAACGTTTTTTGACGCTTGCAAGATGTACGGAATAGTACCTATCCCCGGAATGGAGATAACCACTGCAGAAGATATTCACGTTGTTGCACTGTTCCCAAGCATTGACGATGCTCTCAATTTCGATAATGAAATGAAACCGTATAAATCTAAGATTAAAAATAAAACCGATATTTTCGGCGACCAGCTTTATATCGGTATTGGTGATGAACAGATTGGTACGGAAGAGGACTTGCTGATAGTTGCTTCAAGCTTAGATATTGAATCTGCTGTGGAGCTTGTAAAAAAACACAACGGTGCAGCCTTCCCTGCTCACGTGGACAGAGAATCAAACGGTATAATCGCTATTCTCGGTGACGTACCGCCTGAACCGGGTTTTACTTACGCAGAATTTAACGACGGAGAAAACGTCACTAAATACAAGGAAAAATATGAATCCCTAAAAAATCTACCCGTTCTGTGCAGTTCCGATGCACATCACCTGTGGGACATAAACGAATCGGCTCATTTTATTGAACTTGAAGACGAGCCTTACAGCAGTGAAAAGGTGCGAAGAGAACTGATTAAAAAGCTGAGAGAACGGACTTAAAAGTCTGAGAAAGGAAAATATAATGAAAGAACTTTCATTGAATATTCTTGATATTACAAAGAATTCCGTTACTGCGGGAGCGAAAAATATTGAGATTTCCCTTATTGAAGACGAAAAAGATATTTTAACACTCAGCATAAAAGACGACGGTTGCGGAATGTCTGAAGAAACTCTCAACAAGGTTTCAAACCCCTTTTACACAACAAGAACCACGAGAAAAGTCGGAATGGGAATTCCCCTACTGACTCTCGCCGCGGAACAAACCGGTGGAAAGGTAACGATTGTTTCATCAACAAAGTCTGAAAACCACGGCACGACAATATCCGCTACGTTTGATACCACAAGCATCGACTTTACTCCCCTCGGAGATATTGTTGAAACTGTTTGTCTTTTAATCCAAGGAAATCCTGAAATAGATTTCGTTTTCATCCATAAAACTCCAAAGCTAAACGTACGGCTTTCTATCCCTGAAATTAAAGAAATTTTAGGTGAAGACGTTTCAGTAGCTGAATTTGAAGTTATCCAATGGATCAAAGGATTTTTGGACGAACAATATAACGATGCGCAATAAAAATTCAGATAAAAATAATTCTAAATAAATACGGAGGTGCAATTCTCAATGAAAAGCTTGCAAGAACTCGCTGCCATTAGAGAAAAAATGAAAGATAAGGTTGCTATTCGCGAAGCAGGCGATAACACCGTTAGAATCGTAGTCGGTATGGCTACTTGCGGTATCGCTGCAGGCGCAAGACCCGTTCTTTCACAGTTCGTTGAAGAAGTCAACAAAGAAGGTCTCAGCGACAAAGTAACAGTTACACAGACAGGTTGTATCGGTCTCTGCCAGTACGAACCCATCGTTGAAGTTTTCGAAAGCGGTAAAGACAAAGTAACATACGTTAAAATGGACGCTGATAAAGCTAAACGCGTTGTAGCTGAACATATCAAAGGCGGTAAAGTAGTTTCTGAATACACAATCGGTAACTACAAAGCTTAAGGAGGAAAAAAACAAATGATTCGTACACATATTATGGTTTGTGGCGGTACAGGCTGTACTTCCTCCGGTAGTGCAACTCTTATCTCCACACTTGAAGCAGAACTTGCTGCAAAAGGTCTTGCAGAAGAAGTTAAAGTTGTAAAAACAGGTTGTTTCGGTCTCTGTGCTCTCGGTCCCGTTATGATCGTATATCCCGACGGTACATTCTACAGCATG
>JAFQOB010000238.1 GCA_017395725.1 Clostridia bacterium | reverse complement strand
ATAGTCCATAACTATCTGACGGTAATCGTCTCCAACAGGGGGCTTAAATATTGCAACCTTACAATTGTCGCTGTAAATCATCTCACTCATAGATTTGTCTCCATTCAAACACTATACATTGTTATATAGTAAATTCAAATGTTTCGAAATCAGCGCCGCCCCTTGCAATACCTGCACGGAGATTAAATTTATAAGTGCCTTTTTCAAGGGTTGAGAGGTTAAGCTCCTCGTTCATTTCAGAAATATCTTCGTGGTAGGATTTTGGAAGATTATATTTAATGGCTGTACGAACCAACTTTCCGTCTTTATCTGTTACGGTTATACGAACGTATGTGAGAGGAAATGTTGATGTTACAGTGCCCGAAACACCGTTTTTGATTGAATCGGCGGTGTTGCTTCCGGAGTATATCACGTATGCATCTTTAAGCTTTTCGCCTGATGTGTATGCTGTGAAAGTAACGGGTTTAAAGCGCTTTTTGTACAGGGTATCAAAAGAGTACTTGTGGTCAATCCACCAGGTTGTTCTTTTGCCTTGAGCAGCATCTGTTTCATCCCAAGCATTTGTTTGTTCAACAGTGTAAATGTAACTGTTTTCCGGGTCAATAAGCCCGTTATCAAAGCGAACAACTTCTGCGGGAAGGCTTATCATACGAGCGTGTCCGGATTTATGTTTATCGCTGTAGTAAAGAATATCACCGGTATCAACCTTGGCGAAAGCTTCCATAACGTCATTTTTTGAGTTTATAGCCCATACGTCTGCTGAATCGTAAGCTGTGCCGTAAGCGGTAGGGAGCTTAAGGTCGCCAACGAGCTTTAACATCATACCTCTTTGAGGGTTAGGCTTTACTGTTCCGGTATAGGGGAAATCAAAGCACTGCTGATATGCCATGTCCATAGAAGCAGAGCAATGGTTACCGAAGCATTCGTCATAAAACTCGGAGTTAGCAGTAAACACACCATCTTCCAAAAGCTGTTCGAACATATCGAGAGTTCCCTTTGTGTCACAGTAGGTCATACCGTGATATGTAACCCCTTTTTCGTATGTAAGGTCAATTTTGAAGCGGGGTTCGCCTTTCCATTTGATGCTGAAGGTTTCTTTAGGGGTCCAAGTGATGTTAGCCATTTTCAGCATATAATCTTTTACTATTTTACGGTAATTATCGCCTTCGGGGGCAGGGAACTTTGCAACCTTGCAATTATCCATAAAAATCATATCAGCCATTGTAACAGTCTCCTTTGATTGAAAATTATATTGTTTAAACAGTGAATTTAAAGTTTTCAAATTCGCAAACGCCTCTGGCGATACTTGCGCGAAGTTTGAATTCATAATTACCCTTAGGTAAGTCTGAAATATTAAAATCTGCCGCTTCTTCCTTAAGGTCTACCTCAAAGCGTTCGGACATATTACGAATATGAACCTTTTTAACTATATTACCGGATTCATCTTTTACCGTTATACGAACGTAGTTCATAGGATAGTTAGATGTAATTTTACCGCTTAAACCATTCTTTATTGATTCAGCATTATTCTTACCGTCATAGAAGATGTATGCGTCGGTAATGGGGGTATTGTCGTGGAACGTATCAAGAGTTATAGGCATAAAGAGAGTCTTGAAAAGTCTTGCAAATGTATATCTCTTGTCAATATGCCATGTTGAGTTTTGGTCGGAAGTATACCAAGCGCTGCAGTTTTCAACTGTGATAACACAACTCTTTTCGGGGTCAATCTTTCCGTTTTCATCTCTTACAACGTCTACACCGCTTACCATTCTTACGTGTCCTGAGCCGTGTTTACAGAAAAACAGAATATCACCGTATTCAAGAGAAGCATAAGCTTCGTGGATAGCCTCTTCGCCGTTTAAATCAAAGAGGTCTTTGGAAACCCAAGTCCAAGGACCGGGATTTTTGAGGTTGGCGGGAAGACAGGTAAGCCCCTTTCTTGCTTCGGAGGGGCGAAGTGTGCCCCAACCCATAGGAATGATCTGCTGATAAGCAAGGAACATAGAGGAGGAGCAGTGATTTCCTACGATTTCCGTATAGTAGTAGGAATCGCAGTGGAGAACGCCGTTTTCATCAATGTGTTCCAAAAATTCGTCGTAGTTAGCTTTAGTGTTAGCGTAAACAACGCCGTAGTAGGTTTTACCACCCTTGTAATCAAGCTTTACGCCATAATCTTTTTCTGTTCCGGGAGCCCAAGTGTTGCAGAAGTCATGGGGGGCAACCCAGGGAATAGTTGCCATTTTCATATAGTAATCGAAAACAATTTTTCTTTTATTTCCGATAGGGGCGGGAAATTTTGCTACTTTCAGGTCATCGCGGTATGTAAAATCACTCATTTTCTTTTCTCCTCTAAAAAAACAAAATTTTAGCTATTGAATGCGTAAAACTTCTTATTTAACAGTAAATTCAAAGCTTTCAATTGTAGCTGAGCCTCTTGCAATGCCTGCTTTAAGGGTATATTTGTACGTACCTGCAGGAAGTTCGTTGAGCTTAAGACCGAATGTTTCTCTGAATAAATCAATTTCAAATGCTTCCGTAATATTGTTCTTTATATGTTTTTTAACAATGTTACCGTTCTGGTCTTCGATTGTGATATACATAAAGTTAATGGGGAAGTTTGAGGAAATTTTTCCGGTGAGCTTAGAGGTGATTTGTTCGGGGGTATTCTTACCTGTAAACCAAATATATGCATCCCAAACCTTGTCATTATCGTTGAAATATGTATCAAGTGTAATAGGCATAAATTCTGTAGACCAAAGCTTGTCAAAGGTATACTTTTTGTCTACGAACCAAGTTGTATTTTTGTTGTTATCATACCAAGCATTTGTGTTTTCAATAACGTATACGTAGCTTCTTGAGGGGTTAAGCTTACCTGACATTGTCTTGCTGACTTCTACCTTTGTAACAAAACGTGTATGACCTGAACCGGGTATACATTTGAAGAGAATATCGCCTTTGTCAAGTGTGGTAAATGCCTCGTATACTGCTTCCTGTCCGTTAAGAGTAAAGCAATCCTTAGAGTACCAGGTTCCATCACCGGGATTCTGGAGGTCGCCTGCGAGTTTAAATATTCCTTTTCTTGCAGTAGAAGGACGGAGAGTACCGTAACCTACGGGAATGATCTGCTGATATGCAAGGAACATACAGGAAGAGCAGTGGTTACCGACAATATCCTGATAGTAGTAGGAATCGCAAGTGAAAACACCGTCTTTAACGTACATCGAAAATTCATCAAAGTTAGCTTTTGTTTCGCCGTAACAGATACCGTAATATTTTTTACCGGCCTTATATTCGAGGTTTACAGAATAATCACGCTCAACGTCGGGGCGGTGAGTTGTCACAAAGTCAACAGCGGGAGTCCACTCGATTTTAGCCATTTTCATCATATAGTCATATGTAGCCTGTCTCTTATCAACTGTAGGAGCAGGGAAAAGTTGTTCAAAGGTTGTACCTTCTGGCTTTTCTCTGTTGGTGAAAACACTTGTTGGTTCCTCGGAAGAGGGTTGATTCTGTGTTTCTGTTTGCGTTTCTTCCTGTGTGGAAGCGGTTGTTTCATTGTTGGGTTTTGTTTCTTCGCCACCATTTTTGTCTGAAGAACAAGCAACAAGGGAGAAGGCAAGGATAAATGCTAATGCGAGTGTGACTAAAAATTTGAAAGTTTTCATCGTTTTTCTCCTAAATTTATATAATTTTATTTATTTACTGAAAAATCGACTGTGCAAACGTCAGCACCGCCGCGAGCAATACCGGCTCTTATAGTAAGTGTATAGTCACCGTTGGCAAGGGTGCTTGTTTTCAAATAAGTTTTTCTCAAATCGTATGTGTAATTAGTTGTCATACCGGCTTTTAATTCGCGTAAAACCACATTTCCGTTAGTGTCTTTTACAGTCAACATAACATAGTTTAATGGGAAGTTTGATGAAATAACTCCCGGAATCATTCCTTTAAGAATGTTATCTGCTTTTGGGGTTCCGTCATATGCTATATATGCATCTTTGTATGAAGGATTATCTTCATGGAATATTTCAAGCGTAACAGGCATAAAGGAAGTGTCAAAAAGATCGGAGAATGAATACTTTCTGTCGATAAACCAAAGGGAAGTTTGAGTGCTGTCCTCCCAAGCGTTAGTTGATTCTACGCAGTAAACAAAGCTTCTGGTCGGCATAATAGTACCTGCGGCTGACTTTGAAACTTCAACCTTTCTTACCATACGTGTATGACCGGTTCCGGGGATACTTTTGTAAAGAATATCGCCCGAATCAAGAGTTGTATATGCTTGATATACAGCATCTCTTCCGTTGGTGGAGAAGACTTCGTTTGAATACCAGTTGTCACCGAGACCTTCGGGGATTTTTAAATCTCCGGCAAGCTTCAAAAGACCGATTCTTGAGGAAATGGGCTTTAAAACAGAGATTGGAAGGTCGATAATCTGCTGATAAGCGAGAGTCATTGTAGTAGAGCAGTTATTTCCGACAATTTTCTCGTACGAGTAGTTGTCCATCTTCAAAACGTTGTTTTCGTCAAGGAAGTGAGTGAACAACTCCAAACTGCAATGGGTATTACCGTAGGTGGTACCGCGATATGTCTTGTTGTCAAAAAACATAAGTGACATATTAGGGTCAAAGGAGGGAGTACCTTCCCAACAGATAGTAAAGTCTTCAGCAGGCTTCCATTTGATTTCAGCCATTTTCATCATATAATCCATAACGATTTCGCGAGGATTACCTGTGGGGGCGTCAAACTTTTGGAAGAATGAAAACTTGCTTGTATCTTCGGGCCAGGGATTTTCTTCTTCAGGTTCTGTTTTTGTTTCGGGAACCGAAGAAGTCGCGGGGGCTTCTGTTTTTATAGAACTTGGGTTTTTATTCCCATTCGTTTCTGATTGAGTTGTATCTAAAGGTTCGTTTGAGGGAGTGTTACACGAGGTAACGCCCAGCAAGACCGCAAGTGACAGAATTGCAACAAATAGTAATTTTTTCATAAATATATCCTTTCATTTATGTAGAAATAGGCAATAAATTTTTAAGCAGAAAAATAAAATATATGAATTTTGCCTTTTATAAGCCTAAAACAAAGTGGATTTTAGGTTTATAGAAAACAAAATACAATTTACACACAACAGCCTAAAAGGCTGTTGTGTATAAAAAAGTAAATAAATTATCCTACTGTAAATTGAATAGTTTCAATGTCCCAAGAGCCTCTTGCGATAGCAGCTTGAAGATTAAATGTATATGTACCTGCAGGAAGCTTTTCTGCGCCGAGTTGATATGTCATATCACGGAGGGTTACTTTGTAGTTTTTAGAGAAATCATATTTCATTGCTTCACTTACAATGTTGCCGTTAGCGTCTGTGATTGTTGCTCTGACATAGTTAAGAGGGAATGTAGATTCAATTGTACCTGCAAGCATTTTCTTAATGGTGTTTTCGGTGTTCTTACCGGTCATCATAATGTATGCATCGTAAATCTTGGGATTTTCTTCGTGGTAGATGCAAAGTGTATATGGGGTGAAGTTTGTGCTGTTAAGGGTGTCAAAAGAGTATTTTCTGTCAATGAACCAAGTTGATTCTTGTTTTGAATCAGCCCAAGCGTTTGTCTGTTCGATACAGTAAACAAAGCTTCTTGAAGGAAGAATCTTACCTGCAACAGATTTGTTGACTTCAACTTTTGTTACCATACGTGTGTGACCGGAGCCGTCGATCTGCTTGTAAAGAATATCGCCCTTGCCAAGTGATGCGTATGCTTCATAGAGCTTTTCTGCACCGTTGTGAGCTGTAACAGTTTCAGAAATCCAGTCATCAGGATTATTCGGGGTTCTTGACGGAGGAATTTCAAGCGGGGCTGCAATTTTAATCAAGCCTTTACGTGAAGCATTTTCTTTAAGTCCGCCTGAGTAGGGGAAATCGAGAATCTGCTGATAAGCAAGTCCCATAGAAGAAGAGCAATGGTTTCCGATAAGCTCTTCGTAGTAATCACTGTTAGGAGTGAATTTACCGTCAATTACAAAGTTTTCAAAAACAGAAAGTCCGCACTTTGTGTTTGAATAGGGAATACCGTAGTAGGTTTTACCTTTTTTATAGGTAATATTTACTCCGAAGTCGCCCTGTACTTTCCAGTGAGTGTTCCAATCTTGTGTAGCTACCCATTTGATTTGAGACATAGCGTACATGTAGTCGTAAACAATATCTCTGGGGTTACCCTTGGGAGCTTCAAATTTTTTGTATGAATCATACTTTGAAAGATCAGGCTCATACTTTGCAGGGTCAACAAGTGTTTCTTTAGGGGCTTGAGTTTCAGTTTTGGGAGCTTCTGTTTTTACGGAGTTTCCCAAAGGATTAATGGTGGTTTCCGGAGAATCGCCATTATTCTTTTTTCCGCAAGATGCCATTGCTACCACAAGGAGCAATGCGAAAAGTACTAAAAATAATCTTTTCATTTGATAAATATCCTTTCAATTAATTCATGATTAACTAATCAGTCTATAGTGAATTTAACTGTTTCGAAGTCAACACCGCCGCGAGCAATACCTGAACGAACCTTAAAGGTGTATTCACCTGCAGGAAGCTTTTCGATTCCTAATTTATAAGAGAAGTTTCTGAGGTTAAGCTTGAAAGAGTTAGTCAAATAGTATTCAAGATGCTCTGCAACGATTTTTCCGTCTTTATCTGTAACTGTAAGACGAGCGTATGCAAGAGGGAAGTTTGATTCGATTGTGCCGTTAAGCATCTTTTTGAGAGATTCGGGAGTGTTCTTGCCCTTCATCATAAGATAAGCATCTTCAATTTCGGGGTTTTCTTCATGATAGATATTAAGAGTTACAGGCATGAAGAGTGTTTCATAAAGCTGAGAGAAGGTATATTTTCTGTCAATAAACCAAGTGGATTCTTTTTTTGCGTCAGCCCAAGCATTGGTTTGTTCAAGACAGTAAACGAAGCTTCTTCCGGGAAGAACCTTACCTGCGACAGATTTGTTAACTTCAACCTTGCTGACCATACGGGTATGACCTGAACCGTCAATGTTTTTATAGAGTATATCGCCTTTATCAAGCTGTGCATAACCGGCGAAAATTGCATCTTGTCCGTTATGGTTGAAAACTGTAGCAGAAATCCAGTCATCAGGGTTACTCGATCTTGCTGGGGGAATTTCAATACCGTCGGGGAACTTAAGGAATTGGAGACGGGATACGAGGGGTTTAAGTGCGCCTGCATAAGGCATAGGAATTACCTGCTGATAAGCCATTACCATAGAAGAAGAGCAGTGGTTGCCGACAATTTCTTCGTAGTAGGGGCTGTTAGGGGTAAACGTACCCTTATTTGTAACGTACATTTGGAATTCGTCAAGAGTAGCATTTGTTCTTGCATAGGGAACACCGTAGTAGGTCTTACCTTTTTCGTAGGGAAGGTTAACACCGAAGTCGGCTTCACCTTTCCAAGTAGTTGTCCAGCTTTCAGTTGCAACCCATTTAATCTGGGACATAGCATACATATAGTTGTAAACTATATCACGGGGGGAGCCTTCGGGAGCTTTGAAAACGTGGAAGTAATCATAGTCTTCTGCTTTGGGAGGCTCTTTTTTGGGGGCAGTTGTTTCTTTAGGCTCGCCTTCTGTTTTGGGAGCTTCTGTTTTGATGCTTCCGCTTAATGGATCAATTGTTTCTGCGGGATCTTTGTCGGGAGAGCCACAGGCAAAGAGTAAGCAGACAAGGAACAATGCCATTAGAGTTAGTAAGAGTTTTTTCATTGTTTTTTCCTTTCTTAATGATTTATATTAATTTTTAATAAACGATAATTGGTGCGGATTCTTTGATTAGTCTATTGTAAAATCAAATTTTTCAATTTCACAACCGCCTCTGCCGATACCGGCCCTCAGGGTGTATGTGTATTTTCCGTCGGGAAGATTTTGAATATTCAATTCTGAATAATAATCGGAGAGGTCAAGGTCATACTGTTTTGCAAACTTGTATTTATATATTTCACTGACAGTATTTCCTTCTGTGTTTTTTATGTATGCTCGAACGTAGGCAAGAGGAAAGTTTGAAGAAACTGTTCCGTTTATACCCGTTTTGATAGAGCAATTGTCATTCTTTCCGTCAAACGCAATGTAAGCATCTTTCAAAGGTTCTTTTGTGTGGAAAATATCCAGTGTTAGCGGCATAAAATTTGTATTCCAAAGCTTTTGGAAAGTATAGGCTCTGTCTATCCACCAAGTTGTTTTTCTGTCGGTTCTGGTTTTGTCAAATTCATTTGTCTGCTCTATGCAGTAAACGATACTTTCTTCTGGATTGATTTTACCGTCGGAATCTCTGACAACAGTAACGCTTCGAGCCATTCGAGCGTGTCCGGTCCCCGGCTTGATTTTATTTATTATATCTCCCGACTTTACAGATGCGTAGGCTTCAAAAACAGCATCTTGTCCGTTAAGGTCAAAAATATCTTGTGTAAAATATTCATCTGTTTCGGGCTTTTGCAGTCCGTTAACAAAGGATATAATGCCTTCACGCGCTTTGCAGGGTTTAAGTCTGCCTTCAAATGGGAAATCGATAAGCTGTTGATAAGCGAGACCAATAGAAGAAGAGCAGTGGTTTCCGACCATTTCCTCGTAGTAATAATTGGGAGAAGTAAATTCTTCACCGTCTTTAGCAAACATATAAAATTGGTCAAGAGAAGCCCTTGCCTGAGAATATGGGATACCGTAATAGGTTTCGCCTTTTGTGAAGTTAAGGTCAACTTTAAAGTCACCAAGTTTTTTCCAAGTGATAGAAAAATCTTCACCTGCAATCCAAGTGGTATTTGCCATTTTCATCATATAGTCCATAACGATTTGGCGGTAATCGCCCTCGGGGGCTTTAAAGGTTTTATAAAAAGTGTAATTCTTTTCCATAAGAGCGCTTCACCTCAGTTAATAGTAAAGTCGAACTTTTCTATTTCAAATCCGCCGCGAGCTATGCCTGCTTTAAGGGAGAATGTATAGGTTCCCGCATCAAGTTTGCTGATGTTAAGAGCGCTGTAGTCTTGTCTGAGATTTACTTTGTATGTTGCATCAAATTTGCGGCGATAGATTTCGCCCACTATTTTACCGTCAGCATCTGTAACTGTCGCTCTAACGTAGGAGAGAGGGAAGTTAGAAGAAACGGTTCCTTTAACGGTTTTTAAAATACTTTCGGGAGTATTTTGGTCGTCAAATGCAATGTAAGCATCTTTTAGAGCTTCTTTGTTGTGGAATATTTCGAGAGTCAACGGAATGAATTGGGTGTCGAGCAACTCCTGGAAAGTATAAGCATGGTCTATCCACCACGTAGAGTTTCTGTCTTTATTGATTTTATCAAAAGAATTGGTCTGCTCAATTGTGTAGACCTTGCAACGTGCGGGGATTATTTTTCCCGCTGCGTTTTTAACAATTTCAACCTTACTTACCATACGGGAGTGTCCCGAGGTTTTGACAAACTTACCGAGGATATCGCCTCTGCCCATATTTGCGTAAGCTTCAAATATTTTTTCTTTTCCGTTAAGGGCTATAACGTCTTCGGAATACCAGCTTTTTGTGGTATCGCCTTCGGGTTGTTCAAGACCGTCAATTAGCTTAATAACACCTCTTCTTGTGCCTACTGATTTCAGTGTGCCGGCATAAGGAAAGTCAATAAGCTGCTGGTAAGCAAGTCCCATAGAGGAAGAGCAATGATTACCGATAATTTCTTCGTAGTAATATGTAGGAGACGTAAAAGTGCCGCCTTCTTTAACGAAGTTAGAAAACTGGTCAAGACTTGCGCGCTGTTCAGAATAGGGAAGTCCGTAATATGTTTGACCCATTTTGAAATTAAGATCTACCTTGAAATCGCCCGCATCTTTCCAAGTTATTGAAAAGTTTTCACCTGCAATCCATTTGTAGTTAGCCATTTCGAGCATATAGTTATAGACTATTTCGCGGTAATCACCTTCGGGGGCTTTAAAGAGTTTGAAATATTTAAAATCGTCCGGGTTAACGCCGAGAGTGTTATTTTCAGTTTCTTTGGTTTCCTGGGGCTCTGTTTCTGAATTAGTGGTGCCGTTTGGTGTCAAGTCATCTGCATTATTGTTGTTACAAGAGACAAGAGCGATGAGCAGCAAAAGTGCAAGTGTAAAAACAAATAGAGTTTTTTTCATAAGAGTTCTCCTTGTAAAGATAAAAAAATTTTACCCTGGATACTCGTTTTTTGATAGAATCCGATTGTTTTTTACTGTCGGATAATTCAACGTTTCACAACGTGGAGTAACGGGTGTGTTGCACAAGTTCCGGGAAGGTACTTGTTAGCACAAATATACACAATAAATGTACCATATTTTTTGAAAGAATTCAACACTTTGTAGAAAAAAACATTAATTTTAAATAATATATATATTGTCTTAATAATTCTTTAAAAAATTAACAAAGATGCTCTTTTTATGACCGAATATTGAACCGGTCGCTATTTTGGAAAAATCCCCCTTTACATTTTTAGGAAATAGAGTATAATTAATACAGAATAAAAAGGTGAGGAGGTATATTTTTGGGAAAACAGTACCATATAGCCTGTGAAGAAGGCGATGTTGGAAGTATATGTATTCTTCCGGGGGACCCCGGCAGATGTGAGAAAATAGCAAAGTATTTTGATAATCCTAAAAAAGTTGCACAAAACAGAGAGTATGTTACTTATACGGGCGAACTGTGCGGAAAGAAAGTATCTGTAACCTCGACCGGAATAGGCGGTCCGTCTGCGGCAATTGCAATGGAAGAGTTAACGGCAATAGGTGTTGATACTTTTATTCGTGTGGGTACGTGCGGCGGAATTAATTTAAAGGTAAAATCGGGTGATATAGTAATTGCGACAGGCGCAGTAAGAAACGAGGGCACGAGCCGTGAATATGCACCTATAGAATATCCTGCTACAGCCGATTTTGATATAACAACGGCTTTGGTTAAGGGAGCTCAAAAACTTGGACTTTCTTATCATACGGGTGTTGTACAGTGTAAGGATTCTTTTTACGGACAGCATTCGCCCGAAAGGAGTCCGGTTTCATACGAGCTTTTAAATAAGTGGGAAGCTTGGAAGAAGCTGGGGGTTCTTGCCAGTGAAATGGAATCGGCGGCATTGTTTGTAACAGCGGCTTCGTTAGGGGTGAAATGCGGCTCTGTTTTTAGTGTTGTATGGAATCAGGAAAGAAAGGCAATGGGACTTTTGGAGGAAGATTGCCACAATACGGAAAATGCTATAAAAACGGCTGTTGAAGCCATAAAAATAATAATTAAGGGAGAATAAAAAATGCAAGCTTTTTATGAACTTGAAATGAAGTATCTTCATTTACTTGAGAGTTTACGAAATCCTGTTTTTGACGCCTTTTTTGAAATTATAACCGAGCTCGGTTTTGAGCTTATTGCGCTTTGTGCAATATGTATTATTTTCTGGTGTATAAACAAAAACTTTGGGTATAAGATGGGATTTGCTTATTTTGCATCGGGAATGTTGATTCAGGGTTTAAAAATTACTTTTAGAGTACCGAGACCTTGGGTAAGAGAACCGGGATTTACAACTGTTGGAAACGCAATGGAAGATGCGACCGGATTTTCATTTCCAAGCGGTCATACACAGAGTGCAACGACGTTGTTTGGATCATTGGCATTCAACTTTAAAAAGAGTTGGGCAAAAGTGATTTGTGTTGTACTGTTTCTTTTAGTAGGTTTTTCAAGAAATTATCTTGGCGTACATTATTCGAGTGACGTAATCGTATCTATGATTTTGTCGTTACTTTGCGTAATTATTTTTGGAAAAGTATTCGAAAAGATAGAGAACAACAAAAAATATGATTTGCTTGTTGCGATAATACTTGCGGTAATATCCGTAGCCGTAATGGTTTATGCATTAACCCTTGAAAGTATGGGTGTAATAACAGAGCCCAAATATGCGCTTGATTGCTGTAAAACAGGCGGTGCGGGACTTGGTTTTGCTATTGGGTGGTTTATCGAAAGAAAGTGGATAAACTTTAGTGTAGAGACAAAAAAGATATGGCACCAAATAGTAAAAGTGGCTGTAGGAATCGGCATTGCGTTATTGTTTAAAGAAATACCCAAAATGGTGTTTGGAGACACTGCAATAGTTGGAATGATAAGATATATGTTTGTAACCCTCTGGGTTGTAGGCGTGTTCCCGCTTATTGTAAAAAGATTTATTGCTAAGAAATAAAAAATGCTCCCCTGAATATAAAAGGGGAGCAAGCCTTTAAATGGAGAAAAAATGAGAGAATACAAAGATTTGTATACTGAAGAGATACAAAAAGCTGTTCCGTACAGACATAATTATCTTGAATCTGTTTTAGGTGTTGCAAACAGTGCCGCAAAGGAAGCCGAGAGGAAGAGGGAAAAATATATTAATCCTCAAATTCTGAAAGAGAACAGGGCAAAATATTTATCAGATTTCAAGAAAATAATAGGCGTCACTCTATTTGACCGATCAAAGAAATGTGAAGTACAAAAAATATTTGTTGGGTTAGATGAACAAGGGTATATCTACAGATTGGTTTTCAATTTTGAAAAAGATATAAAATTCTGCGGTTTGCTGTTTGTTCCGTTTGATATAAAGGAAAAAGTTCCACTTATAACCGTAATACACGGTGGTGACGGAACTCCCGAACTTATATCTGATATGTACGGTGAAAACTATTACAGCCATATTACAAGACGTATACTTGACAGAAAAGCTATAGTTTTCGCACCACAGCTTTTGATATGGGACGGAAAGAAATTCGGTGATAGGTATGACAGATTTGAGCTTGATGCAAGGTTTAAGATGCTTGGCAGCAGTCTTACTGCATTTGAGTGCGAGTGTATAATGGGGGCGTTGGATTACCTTACAGAGACAGATTTAGTTGACAGCGAAAGAGTCGGCATAACGGGGCTGTCTTATGGCGGTTATTATTCGCTTGTAACCGCAGTTCTTGATGAGAGAATAAAAGCGGTTTATTCATCTTGTGTATTTAATGACAGAGTAAAATATTCAAGACCTGACTTTGTTTACAAAGATATGGCTAATAAGTTTATTGATACGGAAATGGCGGCATTGATAAGCCCAAGAGCTTTATATATTGAGGCGGGGAAGAATGACGGCATATTTAAGGTTGACGGAGCAATAACCGAATATGAAAGATTAAAAGAGTATTATACAGACAATCCGTCAAAACTTGTATTCAAGGTAACGGACTCGGGACATAAATACGACGAAACAGACGAGGGAATTGACTTTTTGTTTAATAATTTGTAATAAAACCAAAACAAAAAAGTGTGCGATAATTTTTCGCACACTTTTTGCTTTATATTAGTTGATATTAATACATACCTTCCATACCGGGAGCAGCGGGAGCTGCAGGAGCTACGGGCTCTTTCTTGTCTGCAACGAGAGCTTCGGTTGTAAGAATTGTAGAAGAGATAGATGCTGCATTCTGAAGTGCGGAACGTGTAACTTTAGTGGGGTCAACGATACCGGCTTCAATCATATCAACGTACTTTTCTGTGTATGCATCAAATCCAAATCCGGGCTTGTTAGCCTTGCGGATTTCGTTGATGATAACAGAGCCTTCAAAACCTGCGTTGTCGGAAATCTGACGAACGGGAGCTTCGAGAGCCTTAAGAACGATATTTGCACCTGTTTTTTCATCGCCATCAAGAGATTCTGCGAGTTTTGCGATTTCGGGAAGAATGTTGAGGTAAGCAACACCGCCGCCAGCAACGATACCTTCTTCAACTGCAGCTCTTGTAGCATTGAGAGCATCTT